>JALAHE010000359.1 GCA_022712075.1 Galactobacter sp. | reverse complement strand
GTGCCGGCCTGGCCGGCGGGCGCCGGCGTGGGGGAGGTGACGGGAGTGCTCATGACTGACGGGCCTTCGGGTTGATCCAGCCGAGGAGGAGGTCCAGCACCAGGTTGACGACGACCACGAAGGCCACGGTCACCACGGTGATGCCGAGCAGGATGGGGATGTCGCCGTTCTGCGAGGAGGCGGTGGTCAGCGCGCCGATGCCGGGCAGCGCGAAGATCTGTTCAACGACCACGGCGCCGCCGAGCAGGCCAACGAACATGAGGGCCAGGACGGTGAGCGAGGTCGGGGCGGCGTTGCGCACCATGTGCAGCGTGACGCGCCCGTTGGAGAGGCCGCGGCTGCGCAGCGTGCGGACGTAGTCGAGCTGGCTCGTCTCCACGAGGGCGTTGCGCAGCTGCGAGGCCACCATGACCACGGCACCGAGCGCGAGGGAGATGCCCGGCAGGGCCAGGGAACGCAGCCAGCCCGAGACGGAGGCGGTGGGCTGGACGTAGCCGACGGCGGGGAACCACTTGAGGTTCACGGCGAAGGTAATGACCAGGACGAGGGCCACCCAGAAGCCGGGGAGGGCGAAGAGGATGACGGAGAGCCACTGCAGCACGCGGTCCACGAGGGTGCCTGGACGTAGGCCCGTGGCGATGCCGAGGAGCGCACCGAAGAGGGCCGTCAGGAGGATCGCGAAGGTCACGATCGAGAGGGTGACGGGCAGCTTCAGGCCGATCTGCGAGGAGACGGACTGGAAGTTGCGCCACGAGTCGCCGAAGTCTCCGGTGATGGCGTGGCCGGCCCAATCGAAGAACTGGACGATGAGCGGGCGATCGGTGCCGATCTTGGCGGCGAGCGAGGCCATCTGATCCTGCGTGGCGGAGCTGCCGAGCAGGCCGATGGTGGGGTCGCCGATGGCCAGGTGGGCCAGGAAGAAGGTGGCGGAGGAGACGACGGCGACCAGGATGATGCCGGAGATCACGCGCCGAATGACGAACTGGAGCATGGGGGTCCCTGGGGTGAAGTCCCGCGGGCGGGACGGCGGAGGTCGCCGTCCCGCCCGGGGGAGTGGGGTCTTACTTGAGCTTGATGTGGTTCAGCGTCGGGTACATCTGACCCGTCACCGGGGTGATCTCGATGTTCGACTTCGAGACGTAGGCGTTGTTCGCCTGGTACCAGACCGAGAAGAACGCGTTGTCGGTGACCAGCTTGTTGAGGGTCTTGATCTCCGCCTCCTGCGCATCAGGGGTGGCGGCCATGACCTTCTCCACCTGGGCCTTGACCTCGGGGAACTTCTCCAGGCCCGGGGTCGGGTTGTACCACTGCGGGGTGGAGATCTGGCGGGTCACGTTGGCCACGGCGTTGGAGTCCATGGAGATGAAGGCGATGAACATCGGGTAGCTGGAGGCCTTGGCCATGTAGTCCGTGTACTGCATGGAGTCCCACTTGACCTTGATGCCCAGCTCCTTGAAGGTCTGCTCCACCGAGGGCTGCCACGTCTGGTAGATCGTGGTCATCGGCAGGGAGATCTCGAAGCCGTCGGCGTAGCCAGCCTCCGCGAGGAGGGCCTTGGCCTTGTCGATGCTGAAGGCATACGTGGAGTTGAGCGAGGGATCGTTGCCCGTCATGCCCACGGGGAAGATCTGGTTGGTGACCTCGCCGGCGCCGGAGCCGATCGCGGAGAGGATCTTGGCGCCGTCGAAGGCGTAGTTCAGGGCCTGGCGAACCTTGAGGTTGCCCACGATCTCGCTCTTGGCGCCGGCGCGATCGGAGAACTGCAGGCCAACCCAGCCGGAGACCTTCTTGGCGACGTTCCAGTTGTTCTGCGGCGCCATGTCGATGGCCGCCTGGTCGGCGTAGTTCACGTCGATCTGGCCGGACTGCATCGCGTTGGCGCGGGCGTTGGCGTCCTGGATGGGCTGGATCTTGAGCGGATCGCCCTTGTAGGCGGCGGCGTCCCAGTGGTCGGCGACCTTGGCGAAGTGGTACTCGGAACCGGCAACGGAGTCGGCGGAGAGCGTGTACGGGCCGGAGCCGACGGGGCTCTTGGCCAGGGTGCCGGCGTCGATGGCCTTGGGGGACGCCATCCACGAGCGGCCGAGGCCCATGAAGTAGAGGATCGTGTCGTCGCGCTGCTTGAGGTCGATCTCGATCGTGTCCTCGTCCACCTTCTTGAAGGCCGAGACGTTGGTGTAGGCCTCCTGCGAGCGCGTGCCCTTCTTCAGGTACTCGAGGTTCTTGACCGCGGCGTCGGCGGTGAAGGCCTCGCCGTCGGAGAACTTGGCGTCGGTGCGCAGGTCCATGGTGATCGTCTTGAAGTCGGCTGAGACCTCCCACTTGGTGGCGAGCGCCGGCTGGGGGTTGCCGTCGCCGTCCACCGTCAGCAGCGGGTCGTAGACCGCGGAGAGGTAGGTGACGTCGAAGCCGACGTCGGCGTTGGCCGGATCCCACGACGTGATGTCCATGAACTGGCCGATGTTCAGCGGCTGGTTGCCGGACCCGGCCTCGGTGCCGGCGTCGGAGCCGCCGGAGCAGCTGGTGAGGGCCAGGGCCGCCGCGGCGGCCACGGCGAGCAAGGGAGTCTTCTTCACGATCTTCTCCAGGTGTGCGCTGGGGGTCGCGGTGAGCGCCGGCGGCCTCGTTGACGCGGGGGTCAAGGGTGCGTGGCCTGGGTCACAGCGGTTCGGATAGCGGAAAGTCTACACATGTTGACAATGGGTGCAAGAGTCCGGCTCCTCGTCGCCGCCCGCCGGGCCAGAAACCCGCGTCTTTACAGGGGAGAATCATCGCTAAATGCACGGATCGTCAACACGGTGCAAGTCTCGCGTGGGGCGATGAAGTGGGATAACTTGGCCTCAAAGGCCCTTCCCACGTTCCGGGAAAGGTCGGGACTTTGGGGGAGATTGCGTGCCTAGGATTGTTGATCACGACGAGCGGCGAGCCGAGTTCATGGCTCACGCCTGGACGATCATCGCGCGCGCCGGCCTGAGTGGTGTGACGTTGCGCAGCGTCGCCGCGGCCTCCGGTATGGCCAATGGGGCCCTCAAGCCCTACTTCCGCAGCAAGGAACACCTCATGGTGGCCACGTTCGAGTACGTCATGGAGCAGGTGGCCAAGCGTCTCGAGACGGACGCCGAAGGGCTCTCCGGCTTCGATGCCGTCCGCGCGTTTTCGCTGCAGATCCTCCCGCATAACCAGCAGCTCGTGGACGAGGCCCGCGTCATCATCGGCTTCTGGGCGCTCGCCGCGCACGACGCCACCATGGCCGAGGTGAACGACACCCACATGGGCCACTGGCGCTCCCAGCTGAGCGTGTGGGTGAAGGAGCAGGAGGCGGCCACGGGCCTGCGCGAGGGGATCACCGTGGACATCCTCGTGGACGGCCTCATGACCTTCCTGCTCGGCTCGCAGGTCTCCGTCACGGTGGACACCGTGGCCGTGCGCCCCGAGATGATGACGGCGCACCTCGAGGCGCTGCTCAACACCTACCTGCCCGACGACGTGTGGTGGGAGGCCGGGCGGCGCGGCCTCAAGGACGCGGCCCGGATGCGCGACGCCGGCTAGTCGCCTCATGCACGCGAGCCGCCTCCCAGCCCGTAAACGGCTGGGAGGCGGCTCGCCGTCGTGATGGGTGCCTCGCGACGCCCGAGGCGACGGATCAGTACATCTTGATGGTGCCGCCGTCGGCCATGAGGGTCTGGCCCGTCATGTACTGGGAGTCGTCGGAGAGCAGGAAGGCGACCACGGGGGCCACGTCCTTCTGCGGGTTACCGAAGCGGCCCAGCGGCACCTTGGCGACCGTCTCGGCGTACGTCTCCGGGAAGGCTTCCTTCCACGCCGCAACGCCGGCGGTCAGGGCCATGGGGGAGACCACGTTGACGCGGATGTTCTCCGGGGCCCACTCGTTGGCGACCACGCGGGAGAGGCCGCGGATGGCCTCCTTGGCCGCGGCGTAGGCGGCCTGGGTGCGCTGACCCTCGATGCCGGCGCCGGAGCCGAAGTTCACCACGGAGCCGCCCTGCTTTGCGAGCTCGTCGTGGGCGGCCAGCATGAACTGCATCGTCGCCTTGAAGCCGGTGTTGAAGGAGAGCTCCCAATCGGTCTGCTCCAGCGCCACGAAGGGCTTCTGGCGGGAGGCGTGGGCGTTGTTCACGAGGCCGTTCAGGCCGCCGAACTCGGCCACGGCGGTGGCGACGGCGCTCTGGGCAGTCTCCTGCAGGGAGACGTCGCCCTGGATGAAGCGCACGGCCTCGCCCAGCTCGGCCACGAGGGCCGCGCCGGCCTCGGCGTTGATGTCCACGGCCACGACCTTGGCGCCGCGCTCGACGAGCTCGTGGGTGATGCCCCCGCCGATGCCAGAGGCGCCGCCGGTGACGATGATGACCTTGTCCTGAAGCTGCATGCTGTTCACGCCTGCCTTTGTGTTGTTCCGGGCGGCGCTCGCCGGTGGCCTGCGCCGTCATCACCCATTGTAATGTCCGCGCGACAGTATTTACGTCCCCAAGGGCGAAGGATCTCTCCGGCATCCACTCGGGCCGACGTGTTCTGCCTCACGCCGGGGAATCCGGGGTGTCCAGGCGGGGTTGATCACCGTAGACTTGAACGGTTCGCCGCGAATGATTGAGGAATCTCTATGAGTAGCACCGCCCCGCCGTCCGCCCCGCACCAAGACAAGCTGCCAGCCGCGGTCAAAACCGCCCTGACGGTGCTGATCGCCGCCACCTTCGTGGTGATCCTGAACGAGACGATCATGGGCGTCGCCCTGCCCAAGCTCATGGAAGACCTGCGCATCGACGCGGGCCAGGGCCAGTGGCTCACCACGGGCTTCATGCTGACCATGGCCGTGGTCATCCCCGTGACCGGCCTGATCTTGCAGGTGCTGCGCACCCGCACGGTCTTCCTCATCGCGATGGGCCTCTTCAGCGCGGGCACGGCGCTCGCGGCGATCGCCCCGGGCTTCCTCGTCCTGCTCCTGGGCCGCGTGGTCCAGGCCGGCGGCACGGCCATCATGCTCCCGCTGCTCATGACCACGGCCATGACCTTCGTGCCGCCGCACCGCCGCGGGCGCATCATGGGCCTGATCTCCATCGTCATCGCGGTGGCCCCGGCCATCGGCCCCACGCTCTCCGGCCTGATCCTGCACGTGCTGCCGTGGCGCTGGCTCTTCATCCTGGTCCTGCCCTTTGCTGTCGCGGCGCTGATCCTCGGCCTGACCGTCCTGAAGGACATCGGCGAGACCCGCCGCGTGCGCTTCGACGTCGTCTCGATCCTGCTCTCCGTCTTCGGCTTCGGCGGCCTCGTCTACGGGCTGTCCTCGATCGGCGAGGCGGCCAAGGGCGCGGCCGAGGTCTCCCCGCTGCTCCCGCTTGGCGTGGGCGTCGTGGCGCTCGCGCTCTTCGTGTGGCGCCAGCTCACCCTCCAGAAGACCGACAGCGCCCTGCTTGACCTGCGCCCCTTCACGGTGCGCACCTTCACCGTCTCGATCATCCTCGTGGTGCTCTCCTCCGCCTCGCTCTTTGGCGTGCTGATCCTCCTGCCGCTCTACGTGCAGCAGGTGCTCGGCTGGGACACCCTCGGCGCTGGGCTCATGCTGCTCCCGGGTGGCGTGGTTATGGGCATCTCCTCGGAGATCGTGGGTCGCCTCTACGACCGCTTTGGGCCCCGCCCGCTCGTCATCCCGGGTGCCATCGTGGTCTCCGGCGCCCTGTGGGTCATGACGACCTTCGGCGCGGGAACGCAGACCTGGATCATCGTCGCCGCGCACGTGGTGCTCTCGATCGGCCTGGCGTTCATGTTCACGCCGCTCATGACCAACGCGCTCGGCTCGCTGCCGTCCTCGAGCTACTCCTACGGCTCGGCGATCTTCTCCACGCTGCAGCAGGTGGCGGGCGCCGCCGGCACGGCGCTGTTCGTGACCGTCATGACCCTCGTGTCGGCCGGCGCCCTGCGCTCCGGCGAGGCGGCCGTCCCGGCCATGGCGGCCGGCCTGCACTCCGCCTTCGTGGTGGGCGCGTGCCTCTCGCTCGTGGCCGTGGTCCTGGCCTTCCTGGTGCGCCAGAGCCCGGCCCAGGAGCTGGAGGAGGGGCACGACGGCGCGCCGCTGGGCGCCGCCCACTAGTCGCCTTCCAGCCGTGAGGGTGGCGCCCACAGTGCCCACCTCAGCCACGCACGCGGGGCCGGGTTCCTTTCGGAACCCGGCCCCGCGCCGTCGTACACGTGGAACTACAAGAAGAGGTCGTCCTCGACCGGATCCTCGATGTCCTCCTCCTCGGGGCGGGACTCGTCGATTCGCTCGAGCCAGCGCAGCACCAGCTCGTAGAGCGTCTCCGTCGCGGCCAGCGAGGCCGGATCGGGGGCGTCCATGAAGAGGTGCTCCCCGCCCGGCATCAGCCGCAGCTTCACGTCGTCGCCGCGCGCCACGAGCGCCTCGGCGGCGGCGAGGTCGCCGTCCATGACAAAGTCCTCATCGCCCTCCGAGGCGAGCACGCGCAGCGGCAGCGAGCGCGGCCACGGCGCGCCCACGCCGTCCTCGTCGAGGCAGGCCCCGGCGAGGATGACGGCGGCGACGGCGTCGTTGCCCACGCCCACCCGCATGGCCGGGATGGCGCCGAGCGAGATGCCAAGCACCACAAAGCCGGGGGAGAGGTCGGCCGCCGCCTCCTCGCCCCTGACGCTGATGGTCTCGAAGCCCACCGAGCGCGCGTAGTCAACGCCCTCGGGGACCGTGGCGAACACGCGCCCGTCGAGCAGATCGGGAAGCACCACCTCGTGCCCCGCCGAGCGCCACGCGTTGGCGAGCGCACTCACGCCCGGGGTGATGCCGCGGACGTGATGGAGCAGGAGCAGCTGGGCCATGCGAACGGCCTTTCTACTGGCGGGCGGGTCCTAGGCCTCGGACGATACAGCCCACAGATTGATGTCGGTATCCCCGCTCGTGATGCGGTCGATCGCCGCAAGCTCCTCGGCGGAGAATGCGGTGTTCTCGAAGGAGCCGAGGTTCTCGTCCAGCTGCGCCGTGGAGGAGGCGCCGATCAGCACGGAGCTCACGCCCTGGTGCAGCAGCCACGCGATGGACATCTGCGCGAGCGACTGCCCGCGCTTGGAGGCGACCTCGTTGAGGGCGCGCACCTTGGCAAGGTTCTCCTCGGTCACGTGATCCTGCACGGAGGAGCGGCCGCCCCCGCGGGTCGCCGGCGCCTCGCCGAGGTACTTATCGGTCAGCAGACCCTGGGCCAGCGGCGTGAAGGCGATGGAGCCCAGGCCGGAGCGGTCGAGCACCTCGGTCAGCCCGTCCTCGACCCAGCGGTTCAGCAGGGAGTAAGCGGGCTGGTGGATGACGAGCGGGGTGCCGAGCTCGCGGGCCACGGCCACGGCCTCCTCGGTGCGTTCGGGCGAGTAGGAGGAGATGCCGACGTAGAGGGCCTTGCCCTGGCGGACCAGGGTGTCGAGCGCGCCGATGGTCTCGGCGACCGGGACGTTCTCGTCGTAGCGGTGGCTGTAGAAGAGGTCCACATAGTCGAGGCCGAGGCGGGTGAGCGAGGCCTCGGCGGAGGACAGGATGTACTTGCGCGAGCTGCCCACGCCGTACGGGCCAGGCCACATGTCCCAGCCGGCCTTGGAGGAGACGATGAGCTCGTCGCGGTACGGCTTGAAGTCGGTGCGCAGCATGCGCCCGAAGTTCTCCTCGGCGGAGCCGAACGGCGGGCCGTAGTTGTTCGCAAGGTCGAAGTGGGGGATGCCGCGGTCGAAGGCGTGGCGCAGGATCTCGCGCTGGGAATCGAAGGTGCGGTTGTCTCCGAAGTTCCACCACAGGCCAAGGGACAGTGGCGGCAGGTACAGCCCGGAACCGCCCACCTGCCGGTACGCCGTGGCGTCGTAGCGCCCGGGCGCCGCGACGTAGGGGCGGTGCGATTCCTCGGTGGGGACGGGGCGGATCTCGTTCAAGCTCATGCCCTCAGCCTAGACGGGGCGTACGGGAGGTGCCGGGCGGACCCGGCGCCCCGGGGCGCGTGACGAGACGTGACGTCACGAACGGTTCGGAGGCCGTCTTATGACGCCCGACGACGCGGCGGGGCCGGGTTTGGTTGCGTCGCGTGACGCACGGGGTCGGGGCCGTGACGGACGGGGTGCGCGCCCCGCAGCGGCTCTGCTTGAGTCGGTGCAGCCATCCAGAGCGATCGAGAGACCTGGCTCGTCGACATCGCAGCAACCACCCCACTCGGGGCCGGTGCTCCCGCCAGGACCGATGGGGCTGATCAGCCGCTTGCCGCGGCATCGGCGCGCTCGGGGGAGTCGCCTCGACTGTGATGGACGGAAGGACCTGCACCGTCATGGCCACCCCTGCCACCTCGCATCTGCCCAGCGGCCCCACGCGCCGCGCCGTCACGCTCGCCGGCCTCGGCGGCATCGGTGCCCTCCTGCTCGCCGCCTGCGGAGGCGCCGGTTCGGGTTCCTCCGGCGACGCGGCCCTGGACGTGGATCCCGCCTCCTTCAAGGGGCAGAAGCTCAGCGCGCTGCTCATCACCTCGCACCAGGGGGCCGCCGATTGGCTCAAGGCCGAGTACAAGAAGCTGCGCGGCGTCGACGTGGAGCTCACGATCGTTCCCTACGACGAGATCGGCTCCACCCTCCAGCTTGACCAGCAGTCAGGCGCCAACAAGTTCGACGTCGCGGCGCCCTGGTACGTCTCGCTCGGCGATCTCGCCGACGCGGGCGCCATCAAGGACCTCACCCCGTGGATCGACGCCGACAAGGCGCAGATCAAGCCGGAGGACTTCATCCCGGCGATCTACGACCCGTACTCCCTCATCGACGGCAAGCGCTACGGCCTGCCCTTCGACGGCGACACGCACGTGCTCTTCTACAACAAGACGATCCTGAAGCGCCACGGCATCACGCAGCCCCCGGCCACGTGGGACGAGTACGTCAAGATCTCGAAGCAGATCACCGATGCCGAGAAGAGCAAGGGCGTCTACGGCAACGCCGTCTTCGGCCAGAAGTCCCCGCTCATCCTCGGCGCCTCCTACGCCAACCGCCTGGCGGGCTTCGGCGGCAGCTTCCTCGACGAGTCAGGCAAGCCGGCGCTCACCTCCGACGCCGCCGTGGCTGCCGCCGAGAACCTCGTCGCCTCCGTGGCGACGGCCTTCCCGACCGCGGCCGAGACCGACTTCGGCGTGGGCAACGGCGCGTGGTTCCGCGGCAAGGTGGCGTTCATCGAGAACTGGACCGACCTCGGCGTGGGCTCCCAGCTCAACGACGATTCGACCGTCAAGGACCAGTGGGGCGTCGTCACGCTGCCCGTGGGCGGCAGCAACACGACCCCGCGCGCCTCGCTCGTGGCCGGCTTCAGCTGGGTCATCGCCGGCGGCACGGAGAAGGAAGCGCTGGCGCGCGACTTCATCCGCTTCGCCACGAGCACGGAGACGAACTCCGCGCTCCTGGTCTCCGATCCGCCCTCCGGCATCGACCCGAACCGCAAGAGCTCCCTCGAGTCCGCCGCGTACACCAAGCAGTACCCGGAGCTGCAGAAGGTCAACACCGCCACCTTGTCCGGCGCGCTCGCGTGGCCGCAGGGCAAGGGCGCGACCCGCGCGGCGGAGGTGCTGACCGACGAGCTCGCCAAGCTCATCGCCGGGCAGAGCGGCACGGCGGCCGAGGCGCTCGGGCGCGTGCAGAGCGAATGGGAGAAGATCCTTGGCTGACACCGCGCTGTCGGCCGCCCCGCGCGAGGCGGCCCCGGCCGCCTCGCCCCAGGGCCCGACGGCGCGGGGCCGGGTCGCGGGGCGCGGCCTCGCCCCCGGCGCGGCCGGGATCCGCCGCTTCGGGCGCGTCCTGCTGACCCCTGCGGTGCTCGGCTGGCTTCTCATCGGCGTGATCCCGCTGCTGTTCATCGCCGCGAACTCCTTCTTCGAGTCCACGCTCGGGAAGCCGCTGCGGCGCTGGGCCAGGCTGGAGAACTATCAAGAGGCGCTCGGCGACCCGGACGCCGTCGCGGCGATCGTCCGCACGGCCGCCTACGCCGTCGGCGTCACGGCCGCCTCCGTGGCGCTTGGCCTGATCCTGGCGCTCGCCGTGCACTCGGCCTGGCGCCGCCCGGGGGCCCTGCGCGCGGCGCTCCTGCTGCCGCTCTTCATCCCGCCCGTGGTGGTGGGCGTGCTCTTCAAGCAGGTCTTCAACCCCGAGGGCGGCCTGCTCGCGGTGCTGGCCAAGGCCGTTGGCCTGCCGGCGCCCGGCGTGCTCTCCTCGACCGACACCGCCCTGCTCGGCATCGCCGCCGCCGATGTGTGGGAGTGGACACCGCTCGTGTTCCTGCTGGTCCTCGCGGCCCTGCTCACCCTCGACCGCAGCGTCCTCGAGGCGGCCCGGCTGGACGGCGCGCGCGGGCTCAGCCTCTTCCGGGGCGTGCTGTGGCCGGCCATCGCGGCGGCCGTCGCCTCGGCCGCGCTGATCCGCCTCGTGCTCGCCTTCAAGGTCTTCGACCTCGTGAGCGTCATGACCTCCGGCGGCCCGGGGCAGTCGACGACGGTTGCCTCCTACCTGATCCATCGCGTGGCGCTGCGCGAGTTCGACCTCGGCCGGGCCAGCGTGCTCACGCTCGCCCTCGCGATCGTCGTGACCCTCGTGACGGCCCCGCTCATCGCC
>JALAHE010000358.1 GCA_022712075.1 Galactobacter sp. | reverse complement strand
CACGCATTCTTCGCGCAGGTACCTAGCGGTCCAGCGTCACGGTGCGCAGATCCAAACGCCGCAGCACCCGGTCAACGGCCTCGGGGTCCATGCCCTTCTGCTTGCGGGCCGCGAGCACCTCGCGGCGCGCGGCGTCCATGGCCTCGTGCTGCACGGCATCCATGGCCTCCAGGACGGCCTTGATCTTGAGCATCTTCTCCGGGTCGTCGGAGTAGTCGGCCTCGAGGATCGAGTGCAGCGAGGAGAGGCGGCGCTCCAGGGCGGCGCGGCGCTTCTCGGGCAGGGCCGCGGCGGCCTCGGAGTTGCGGATCGTCTCGATGGCCACGCGCTCGGCGCGGCGGGCGAGCTGGCGCTCCTGGCGCGCCTCCTCGGCGTCGTGCACCGCCAGCTTGAGCGCCTTCATCAGGCTCGGCAGCGTCAAGCCGGGCAGCACGAGGGTCACGAGCAGCACGCCGGCCGCGGCCGTGACGATGAAGTTGCGGTCCGGGAACGCGTCCCCCGCGTTGGTGGTCAGCGGGAGGGCGAGCGCCAGGGCCAGCGTGGCCAGGCCGCGCATGCCGCACCACGTCAGCACCAGCACGTCCTTCATGGAGCCGGGCGTGCGCGCCTTGGACTCCGTGCCCACGAACTTGTAGATGAGCCAGAACCACGTGAAGCGGACCACCACGACCACCACGCAGACCGCGATCACGCCCGGGATGAAGCGCAGGATGTCGCGCCCCTCGTCCTGCAGCACGTAACGCATTTCCATGCCGACCAGGCCGAACGCGGCGCCCGTCGTCAGCAGCTCCACCACGGCCCAGAAGGACTGGCGCGTGAGGCGTTCCTGCGAGTCCTGCGCGCGGGCGCGGCGGCCCATCTCCAGCGCGGTCACGACCACGGCCACGACGCCGGAGGCGTGCACCTCCTCGGCCAGGATGTAGACCGCGTACGGGGCCACGATCGTCACGGCGGAACGCGCCACCATGTTTGGCACAAAGCGGTTGAGCCAGCCGACGACCCAGGCGACAACAAAGCCAAGCACCACGGCGATCGCGGCGCTCACGATGAACTGCAGCACGAGCCAGGCGTCCACGCCCGTGCCCTTGACGGTGGCCTGCACGGCCACGGTGTAGATGACGATCGCGATGGCGTCGTTGAACAGGCCCTCGGTCTGCAGCAGCGCGAGCAGGCGCCGCGGCATGGAGACCTTGCCGGCCACGGATTCCACGGCCACCGGGTCCGGCGGCGCCACGAGCGCGCCGAGCGCCAGGGCGCCCGTGAACGTCAGGGTCGGGACGATCCAGTTTGCAACGCCGGCCACGGCAAAGGCCGTGACGGCCACGAGGGCCACGGCCAGGAGGATGAGCGACTTCCAGCGCACGCGGAACACGGACCAGCTGGAGCGCTGGGCGGCCGCGAAGAGCAGCGGCGGAAGGAAGATCGGAAGGATCAGCTCGGGTTCGATGTGGATCTCGGGCAGGCCGGGGACCAGCGCCAGCGCGGCCGAAAACAGCAGCATCAGCACGGGATACGGCAGGCGAAGTCGCTCGCCCACCCCCACCATGAGGACCGTGCCGAACAGCAGCGCGATCAGGAGGACCATGAATTCCATCAGTTATCGACCCCTTTCTACCCTTTGGTCCATTCTTCCAGGTGGGGGTTTCGCCTCAGTTTCGTGACGCGCTTTCACGCGCTCGGCGCAATTTTTGAGGCACCTGGCGTAGATCGCTGGAGGCGTGATGCACGACGGCGCGTGCTCGCGTGGGCAGCGCGGCCGCGGGCCGCGCGCGGGGCTAGTTCCCCTGCTGCTGCGTGCTGCAGGTGACGGGCTGGCCGGGCTCCGCCGAGGCGCTGAGGAACTCGTTCCCGTCCACGAGCACCACGCAGGACACCGAGGTCTTGCTGCTGGCCGGGGCGGCCGTGACATCGATGCGTGAGCCCTTCGTCACCGTGGTCTCGGTCTGCCACATCGCCGCGTCCTTGCCCTGCACCGGGGTGAGCGGGACCGTGCCCATGTTCGCGCGCACGCTGCTCTTCCCGGGGGCCGGCGCCGTGTAATAGGCCACCGCGCTGATCTGGCTCAGGTTCTCGCCCGTGGCCACGATCTTGTAGGTGACGGCCTGCGCCGGGGCGTCCGAGGCCGGCTCGGAGCAGGCGGCCAGGCCGGCGATCAGCGCGGCGGAGGCGCCGGCGACGGCCAGGGAGCGGGCGGCAAGGGCGGAGCGGGGCACGGCAAAACGCATGCCCTCCAGTCTGCCACCGAAGCCTGAAGGCGGCCGACGCGCGGCCGACGTCCTGGCGAGGCGTTTTCTCACGGCCGTCGCGATTTCTCACGGTGACGATGACCGTGAAAAGATGCGTGGGCCGTGAGAAAGCACCTAGGGCAGCAGACTCGCCGCGCGCAGCTGATCCAGCAGGCGGGTCCGCAGCTCGGCCGCCTCGTCCGCGAAGCCGCGCTGCGCCGCGACGTAGGCGGCCTTGCCCTCCGGCTCCTCGATCCGGATGGGCTCGTAGCCCCAGTCCGCAAGGTCGTACGGCGAGGCCTGCATGTCCATGGCCCGCACGCGCCAGGAGAGCTCGAAGCACTCGGCGACGAGTTCGGAGCTGACCGCCGGCAGCAGCTTGTACGCCCACTTGTAGAGGTCCATGTTGGCGTGCAGGCAGCCCGGCTGCTCGAGGTCCCGCTGCGTCTCGCGCGTGGGCTGCAGCTGGTTCAGCGGCACGGCCTCGGGGGAGTAGAAGCGGAAGGCGTCGAAGTGCGTGCAGCGGATCTGGTGCGCCTCCACAACCTCGTCGGTGCCCGCCGCACCGAGCCGCAGCGGCAGGTAGGCGTGGCGCACGCCGTGGACGTCGGAGCGGTAGGCCATGGCCCACTCGTGCAGGCCGAAGCACGCGAAGTTGCCCGGCCGCGCCGCCGTCCCCACGAGGATCGCCCCGGCAAAGCTCACCATCGAAGCGCGGTCTCGCGCGAAGGCCTCCAGGTCGGCGCACACGCCGGGCGTCCCGGCGCCGTCGGCGTCCTCGATGACCCGGTAGTGCTTCCAGCCGCCGCGCTCGGCCACGGCCTCGGCGCCAAGCAACACCACGCCGGCGCCCGGGTGCCAGCGTTCGAGCTGGCCGGGCGTGAGCGAGTAATACGTGAAGAGGAAGTCCTGGACCGGGTGCGGCTTCGCGGCGCTGCGGCGCTCGCGATACGGCTGTGTGTAGGCCGCCATGCGCTCCGCGTGGGCGGCCTCGGCCGCGCGCCATTGCTCGGGGGCGAGCAAGGTCGGGGTGGCGGAAGGCATGCCTTCATGGTCCCATGTGGGTGGGGGGCGGCCCGCACCGGGCCGCAGGGCAAGGGGGCGCCATGCTCCGCATCATCTTCTTCGCCGCGCTCGGCCTGCTGGCCGGCTCGGGCGTGACCATGCTGCTCGGCCCGAGCGGGGCCGGCATCTGGGCCTTCCCGACCGGGCTTACGGTCGCGATCCTCACCGGCACGCTCGCCGCGATCCTGCGCAGCGCCGGTTCCGGAGGACTGAGCGGACCCGACCCTGAGCTGATCGCCGCCGCCCGCAGCGCTGACCGCCTAGGCCTCGCGCGCGTCGACGTGATGCATGCGAGCGGTATCGAGGTCAACGGCCGCCCGCTCCTGAAGCTCGAGGTCACGGTCCTGCCCCGCAGCCGCGCCCCGTTCCGCACCACGGCCAGGCCCCTCGTCTCCCCGCACCTCGCCGGGCGCTATGCGCCCGGCTCGCTTCACGTCGTCGCGCTCCTCACGCCCGACGGCGCCGAGCTCGCCTTCCTTGACGACGACCCGTCCCAGCCCCGTGGGCCCGCATGCGGGTGCCCGAGGCGAGCTGCGTGGGCGCGCCGGTCGCGCCGCGCCGGGGCAAGGTCCGCCCGGACGGGACTGTCCGGCGCCCGCTGCTGAGCGGTTCGGGCGGCGGGCTGTGGTGGCGCGCCCCGCTGTACTTGCTGGTCTTCGCGGCCGGCGCGACGGCGGTGATCTACCCGTACCGGGCCGCCGTGGTGCAGAGCGTGCAATCCCTGCGGGCCGGCGACGGCCTGCACCCGAATCTGCTGCACGAGCCGTACCTGCGCCAAGGCATCCTGGCGCTCGCGGAACGCTCGGGCTCGCCCGTCGCGAGCGAGGTGGTGGTGCGGGCCGAACGTATCTCGGCCGAGATCCCGCTCGTGCCCGGGCAGAAGGCGAGCGACGACTGGGACTACGCGCGCGGCTCGGTGGAGCACGACGGAGCGTCCACGATCCAGCCGGCGAGCGCCCAGGAGCAGTTCCGCCTCGATGCCGTGGCGTGGGAGAAGCTGGAGCCGCTCGTGGAGCGGGCCGCCCGTGAGTCGGGGCTGCCGATCGAGACCGCCTTCGTCTCCGTGCGCAGGGACGTGAACACCGACATCGGGAGCGCGTCGTTCGGGCGTCAGGTGGGTCCCATCAGGCTCTTCATCTCCCTGAGCAACGACTATGGCAACGCCTACTTCACCGCCGATGCGAAGGGCGGCTCCTTCACTCAGCGCTGAGCGCGCGGTGCGCCGCCCCGGTTCACTCCGGCCGGCGCGCCACGAGCGTGAGGGTGAGGGGGAGCGACGCCGCGGAGTCGCCCTCCAGGACGTAGTCGCCGGACGCGTCCCGCGGCATGCCGGTGAAGATCTCCCACGGCAGGGCCGTGCCCTCGTCCATGAACTCGAGGCGCAGGCCCGCGCCGATCAGCGCGTTGACGGTCTCGGAGACCGGATGCGACCACTCGTAGGTGACGGAGTGGCGCACCTCGCCGGGGCCGGCGTAGGTCGTCGAATCGTCCCAGCGCTCGGCCTCCGCGCCCCTGAAGTAGCGGAAGCGCTGCGTGAGGCCCTCGGTCCGGTCCGGGTCGAAGGTCAGCGCGAAGGGGTGCGAATCGCGGAAGTAGAAGACGCCGCCGGGCCGCAGCAGGGCGTGGATCTCGTGCGCCCACGCGTCGAGGTCGTCGAGCCAACCGATGGTCCCGATGGACGTGTAGACCACGTCAACCTGCCCGCCCACGGCCGCCGCGGCGTCGTACACGCTCGCCTGGACAAAGCGGGCGTCCGCGCCCGTGGCGCCGGCCAGCTCGGTGGCCGCGGCGACGGCGGGCGCCGAGAAGTCGACGCCGACCACGCTGGCACCGCGCCGGGCCAGCGACACCGAATCGGTGCCGATGTGGCACTGCAGGTGCACGAGGCGCTGCCCGGTCAGCGGCCCGGAGAAGCGCTCCAGGACCGGCGCGTCCTGCGCCACCACGGTGGAGAGGTGGGCCGGGTTCTCGAAGGCCGCGAGGCCGTAGTGCTCGAGGTGCAGCGGGACGCGGTCGTCCCAATTGGCCCGGTTGGCGGCGTAGGCCGCCTCCGGCTCCACCTCTTCGTAGCGGAACTCCTCGGTCACGGCGCCTCCTCAAAGCTGTCGGGGACCCCATCCCACCACGCGCCGGCGGCGCGAACCCGGCCCCGCGCCGTCGGGCATCCCCTGAGCCCGGAAACGCCAAACGGCGCGATCGCTTCAGAACTGCCGCAGTCTTCGGGCGGTTCCGCAGCGATCGCGCCGTTTCGGTGAAACGCGCGCGGCGAGGACTACTCGCCGGCCACCGTGTGGCCGGTCGCCGCGGCGAGGGCCTGCTTGATCGTCTCGGCGTCGAGGACGCCCTCCTCGATCGCGAGCTCCAGCAGGCCGCGCTTCTCGTCCAGAGCGCGGTGCATGAGCTCCGCCGACTTGGCGTAGCCGATGAGCGGCGAGAGGGCCGTGACCACGGAGACGGACTCGGCGACGCGGCGCGCGAGCAGGTCCTCGTTGGCCGTGATGCCCACGACGCACTTGGTCTCCAGCGTGGCGCACGCGTTGGTCAGCGACTCGACGGCGTCGAAGAGGACGTCGGCCATGACGGGTTCGAAGGCGTTGAGCTGCAGCTGACCGGCCTCCACGGCAAACGCCACGGTGTTGTCGGCACCGACGATGCGGAAGGCCACCTGGTTGACGACCTCGGGGATCACCGGGTTGACCTTGCCCGGCATGATCGACGAGCCGGCCTGGACGGCGGGCAGGTTGATCTCGCCGAAGCCGGCCTGCGGGCCGGAAGAGAGCAGGCGCAGGTCGTTGCAGATCTTGGAGAGCTTGATCGCTGCGCGCTTCAGGGCGCCGGAGATCAGCACAAACACGCCGCTGTCGGAGGTCGCCTCGATGAGGTTGGCGGCGCCGATGATGTGGATGCCGGTGATGTCGGCGAGGGCCTTCAGGACCAGCGGGCGGTACTCCGGCAGCGCCGTGATGCCGGTACCGATGGCCGTGGCTCCCAGGTTGAGCTCCAGCAGGTTCGGGGAGAGCGTCTCCAGGAGCAGGGAGTCCTCGGAGAGGGTGTCGGCAAAGGCGCCGAACTCCTGGCCGAGGGTCATCGGCACGGCGTCCTGCAGCTGCGTGCGGCCGATCTTGGTGATCTGCGCGAAGTCCTGCGCCTTGGCGCGGAAGGCCTGCTGCAGGGAGACGTGGGAGGTCAGCAGCGGCTCCATGGACTTGTACAGCGCCAGCTTGAGGGCCGAGGGGTACACGTCGTTGGTGGACTGCGCGCGGTTCACGTGGTCGATCGGGTCCACGTAGCCCATGGGCTGGCCCAGGATCTGCGCCGCGCGGTGCGCGATGACCTCGTTGGCGTTCATGTTCGTGGACGTGCCGGCGCCGCCCTGCACGCGGTCGATGGGGAACTGAGCGTCCCACTTGCCGTCCATGACCTCGACGGCGGCGGCCTCGATGGCGCCAGCGCGCTCGTCGTCCAGCTCGCCGAGCTGATTGTTGGCGCGGGCCGCGGCCAGCTTGATCGCTCCGAGCGCCCACACGAGGTGGCGCACGCCGCCGATGGGGCGGCCGGTGATGGGGAAGTTCTCCATGGCGCGCAGGGTGCTAATGCCCCACAGCACGTCGTTGGGCACCTCGCGGCTGCCCAGGGAATCCTTTTCGACACGGGTTCCTGCGGTGGCAGGGGTGGTCATCGTTGCTCCTGTTGATGTCCGTGATTCGTGTCCGCCCGGGGCGTCATGGAGGGGGCGGCGCGTCGCCATTGACGCGGTGGGTTCGGCGTTCACCGATGGGCCCACGGGACAACCCTAGCCCGGGGTCTGACCGCGGCGTACATCCGGCTCCTGATGCGCTGCATCACCGGAGCGCGTGGGCGCCGTGCAAGGATGGGGCGCATTCGCAAGACCGGGGAGAACGGGGAGAACCTGTGGACGTTGTGCTTTCGCTGACGGGGCTTCTGCTCATCGTCATGGCCGTGGTGGTCATCCTGCTCCCGCGCGTGACGATGGCCGGCTGGGCGCACGGCTCCATGCTGCGCCTGCTCGTGTTGATTGGCTGGCTCATGGCCGTGATCGCCGCGCTGCTGTTGAGCTGGAAGTCGGGCTGGGGCTTCTGGCCCATCCTGGGCGTCTCGGTTGTCGTGTGGGCGGCGGCCGTGGCGCTGCGCCTGATCCGCGTCTTCCGCGAGGCAGACGACTATCGGGGGCGCTGAGCGCCCCGGGGTCTCTTGCCCCATCCCTCTCCACACAGCACGACGCCGCCCGCTCACGTTGAGCGGGCGGCGTTGCGCTGGGTACCGCGAGGCGTCTGGGCCGGGTGTTCCGGGCTGGGCGTCCTGGCCGGCCGGACGAGCTGGACTAGGCGGCCTGGCCGGCCGCCTTGCGGACCAACGCCGCGATCTCTGCGGCGACGTCGTCGTCGATGTCCAGGAGCGCGCGATCGGTGGCCCACATCTTTCCCTCGTCGAGGAGTGCTCCCTGCTCAAAGCCGAGGGTCGCGTAGCGGGCCTTGAACTTGGCTGCCGCCTTGAAGAAGACGGTGGCCTTGCCGTCGCGGGCCCACGTGGGCATGCCGTACCAGGTCTTGGGCGCGAGCTCCGGGGCCACCTCGGCCACGATCTGGGCGATGCGCTCGGCGAGTTCGCGGTCCTTACCGTCCATGCCCTCGATCGCGTCCCTGTTGTCCTGCGCCTCGGCCGCTGCCTTGTCAGCGTCCTTGGCGCGCTTGGCCTCTGCGCGCAGCTCCGCGGCGCGGGCCTTGGCGGCCGCCTTCTCTTCGGCGCTCAGGCCGGGGTTCTTCTCGCTCATGCTGCGGATCCTTCCAGGGGTTCGCCCGCGCGGCGCACGAGCTCGGTGATGGTGGTGCGGGTGGCGGGGCTCATGCCCGTCAGGGCGAACGACGTGGCCCACAGCTCGCCGTCGTCCAAGGGTGCGGCCTGGTCGAAGCCGAGGGTCGCGTAGCGGGTCTTGAACTTGAGGGCGGGCTGGAAGAAGAAGACCGTCTTGCCGTCGCGGGCGAACGCCGGCATGCCGTACATCGTCTTGCGGGTGAGGTGGGGAGCCTCGGCATCCACAATCTCGCCGAGCGCGAGCAGGAGCTCCTGGTCCAGGCCCTCGGTGGCCGCCAGGGCCTCGTCGTAGGCTGCGGCCTCCGCCGCGAGCTTGTCCTCCGCCTTCTTG
Source organism: Galactobacter sp. (assembly GCA_022712075.1). Lineage (GTDB taxonomy): Bacteria > Actinomycetota > Actinomycetes > Actinomycetales > Micrococcaceae > Galactobacter. The sequence goes on along the minus strand of JALAHE010000358.1, from coordinate 77 downwards.
GCACGGGCCTCTGCGCGGAGCTCCGCGGCGCGGGCCTTGGCGGCCGCCTTCTCTTCGGCGCTCAGGCCGGGGTTCTT
>JALAHE010000357.1 GCA_022712075.1 Galactobacter sp. | reverse complement strand
GGGGCCCCCCGCCGCCCCCCCGCGCGTGCGCTCCCCCGCCCGTCCCCCCGGGGGCCCCCCCCCTCGCCCTGGGGGGGGGGCCCCTCGCACCTGGAAAGGGTTTGTACTGCAACGTGTCCGGCCGACCCCTACACGGCCAACCGGTCGGCGATCCCATGACCGAACCGCCGTGAACGCGAGACTGCCACCGCTCCCCCGCCCCCGCCAAGAGGCCCGCGGGGACTCCCAGCCAAGTCCCATCTTTCGCGAGTGGGGCACCCAGGTGGGCCCCCGACGTCGGGCGTTTTCCTCACACCGTGAGCCCATAGGAAAGCACGACGACGCCTGGTCGCCCAGGCGGATCCGGCGCCTCAGGTGCCGGCGTGGCGCTCGAGGAAGGAGTAGACCTCCGTGGGGTCTACGCCGGGGAAGGCGCCCTGCGGCATGGCCGCGAGGAGGTGCGTGTTGGCGCGCGCGGCCGGGAAGGCGGCTCCACCCCAGGCCGCCTCGAGCGCGGCGGGCGGCGTGCGGCAGCAGGCCGGGTCCGGGCACGAAGAGGCCGAGCGGTGCTTGGTGTCGCGGCCGCGGAACCAGCGCACGTGATCGAAGGGCACGCCGATGGAGAGCGAGTATTCGCCCGAGGAGTGGCGCTCCGTGATGGCCGTGCACCAGAACGTGCCGGAGACCGTGTCGGTGAACTGCTCGAAGGCGCGGAACTTGTCCGGGACGTCGAAGACCTCACGGCTCGTCCAGTGCCGGCACACGGTCTGGCCCTCGATGGCGCCCGTGTGATCGGAGGGGAACGTCACGCCGTCGTTTTCGTAACCCTTGTGAAGGATCCCGGACTCGTGGACCTTCTGGAAGTGGCACGTGATGTCGAGGTGGCTCGTTGCGAGGTTGGTGAAGCGGTGCGCCGCCGACTCGTAGGAGACGGCGAAGGCGTCGCGCAGGTCCTCGATGGCCAGCTCGCGGCGCTTCTTTGCCTCGCCGAGGAACGCGACGGCCGCCTTCTCCGGCATGAGCAGGGCGCCGGCGAAGTAGTTGGTGTTCACGCGCTGGCGCAGGAAGTCGGCGTAGTCGGCCGGCTCGCCGTAGCCGAGCTGGTGGCGGGCCAGGGCCTGGAGCAGCACGGAGCGCGGGTCGTGATCGGCACGGCTGGAACGCTCGAGGTAGATGATCTTGTTCTTCTCGTCCGTGACCGAGCGCGTGGAGTGCGGCAGATCGGAGACGAAGCGGATGGAGAAGCCCAGGTGCTCCGCAAGGTCGGCGGCCATGTGGTGTGGGAGCGGGCCCGCGCTGTGGCCCACGGCGTCAAGCAGCTGCTGCGCGCCGGCCTCGAGGTCAGGGTAGTAGTTGCCGCACTCGCGCATCTCCTCGCGCAGCTCCGTGTTGGCGCGGCGCGCCTCCTCGGGCGTGGCGAGGGACTCGTTGAGGCGGCGCTCCAGCTCGCCCTGCAAGCCGAGCAGCGACTCGATGACCTCGGTGGGCAGGCGCGGACCCACCTTCACGCGCGGCAGGTTGAGACTTTGGTAGAGCTGGCCGCGCTGGGCGCGCTCCAGCTGCAGCTCGAGGGCGGCGCGGCGGTCAACCGGCTGGGCCGCGAGGAGGTCGTCGAGGCCCGTGCCGAGCGCGCCTGCGATGCGCATGAGCTGGGTGATCTTGGGTTCGCGCTTGCCGTTCTCCAGGAGAGAGAGCTGGCTCGGCACGGTGCCAACGGCCTCGCCGAGTTGGTCCAGGGTGAGGCCCTTGGCCTTGCGCAGCTCGCGGATGCGCCGGCCCACGGCGACGGTGTCAAGGGAGTCCTCGATGTCGGCGGAGGCGGCGGCTTGGGCGGCGAGCAGGGCGCGGGCGTTCATGGATCCACTGTAGGTGAGGTGCGTCACGCGGCGGAGCGCGAGGCGGCCCCCGCATCGCCTGGACGCGGGGGCCGCCTGCCGAAGGTGTCTCGTTAGCCGATCTTCACGTCGAAGACCTTGGCGGCTGCGTCGCCGCTGACGGTAACCTCGGAGACCGTCTTGGAGCCGTCGATGGTGGCGGCCGCCGTGTACACGTTGTAGGTGTACGTGCCATTGGCGTATCCGGCCGGGGTGTTGCGGCCCTTCGTGGACAGAACCACCTTGGCCTCCCCCAGCCCCGAGGCCTGCGGTAGCCAGTTCGGCAGTTTGACGCTGACGTCCTGGGTTGTTCCATCGCTGTAGCTCACGTGCAGCTTCACCGTGGAGCCGCCACCGGCAGCCGCCGAGCCGAGGACGCCGATCCTGGCCCCCTGACCCGAGAGGGCGATGCGCTGCCCGCCCGGCTTGATCGAGTCCTTGTCGCCGGCCTGTGCCTGCGGCCATACGTAGGCGAAGCCGTCTGCGCTCACCGTCGCGCCTGGCTTGGCGCCGAGCGCCTCGAGCTGTTCCCTGGAGAAAGAGTTCCCCGAGCCGTCGAAGTTCGCCGAGGCGACACTGGCGAGGCTGGAGGTGGAGACCGAGTCGAAGGCCGCGGCCAGGTTCGCGTACAGCACGTAGCTCACCGCCGCGACAGTCGCGACCTGAGGTGTCTGCTTGATGTTGGCCGATGCGGTGAAGGCGAAGGCGCCCTCGCCCGCCGCGACGTCCTTGGGAACAGCGACGCTGAGAAGGAAGGTGGCCGTCGCCCCCGAGGCGAGCTTCTTGACCGGGGCAACGGGGGCGTTCAGCTTCAACGCCGAGCCCTCCGCCGGCGCAACACTGACGTTGCTCGCCGGCTGGGCCGCGGTGTTCTTGACCGTCACGGTGGCCGTGACATTCGAGCCAGGGACGAGGGTCGCAGGAAGCGAGGCGCTGGCCACGAGAGCGCGGGCGTTCTTGTCCTGACCGCCGACGGCGGAGGAGCCCTGTGCCCTAAACGTCACCGACTGAGCATTGCGCGTATTGCCCACCTTGGCCAAGACGGTGCCGCCGGCGTCCGTCTGGTCGTAGAACCAGCCGGTGGCTGCGCGCTCGTAGGCGGCCTTGCTCGCCAACTGCGGCAGTTCCTTGTTGCCGGCCGTGACCTTGTTCGGCGCGGAGACCGCGTGCAAGGCCACACCGTAGGGGCGGGAGTCCGCGATGCCGTTGTAGGTACCGGTGCGCTTGCCCACCGTGACGGACACGTTGCCCTTGCCGTTGGCCGGGGCACTGACGGAGAATCGCTGCTCGCTCTGCGCACCCGCCTGGTACGCCCGGGACGTCTTGTCGTCTTCGGTCAGGCTCACGGACGAGGCACCCTGTGGGTAGGCGTGAACGGTGATGGCGGCGTCCTCCGGGGTCACCGCCGAGTTGCGAGCGGTGATGCCCTGCGGCACCACGGCCCCGGCCTTGACGAAGATCGGCAGCTTCTCCAGCGGCGCTTCGTAGCCGTTGATGACCTGGCCCCCCGCGTAGGTCTTGCCGCTCCAGTAGTCGACCCAGTCGTGACCCGCCGGCAGGTAGATGCCGTTGCGCGTCGTGGAGGCCGTGTACACAGGCGCCACGAGGTAGGCGTCACCGAGCATGAACTGCGTGTTGGCGTTCTCCGAGTAGGAGCCCGGGTCGTCCGGGAACTCCAGGGGCAGCGAGCGCATGAGCGGCGTGCCCGTCTGGTGCGAGTTCACGGCCAGCGAGTAGATGTAGGGCATCAGTCGTTGGCGCAGCTGGAGGTAGCTGCGGTTAATCTTGGTGGCCTCCTCGCCGTAGAGCCACGGGCGCTTGTCCGTCTTAGCCCAACCACTCATGGAGTACAGCGCCGGCGCGAAGGCCTTCCACTGCAGGTCCCTGACGTACGACTCCGCCGAGCCGCCGAAGATGCCGTCCACGTCTCCCGTGGTGAAGGCCTGACCCGAGTTACCGGAACCGGTCAGCGCGGAGATCTGCCAACGGACGGCGTCCAGGTTGCCAGAGTGGTCGCCCGTCCACTGCATACCGCAGCGCTGGGAACCGGCCCAACCTTCCACCATGAGCGAGGTGCCTCGGGCATCGGAATTCTCCTCGATGCCGTTGTACGCGGCCTCACACCCGGTGAGCGCCTTGCGGTAGCCAGCGCCCACCCAGGCGACGTCGAGCTTGCGAAGTCGAATCCCGGCGTCGGCCACCTCGGCCTTCTGGTTGGTGAGGCTGCGCTCGGTCCACAGGCCCGTCTTCAGGTCGGAGACCTCTTCGATCTTTTTCACGGCCTCCGGGAGCGACTGGTACTCGCAGCCGTAGCCATCGTTGACCAGCATCCAGCCCGCCGGCATGTCATGGGCCTTGAACTGGGCAGCGGTCTTCGCGGCGTCAGGGGTCTTCTGCTTAGCCCCGTCCGGGTCGCCGAATCCGGAGGGCTTGTAGCCCGGATTGGAGCGGTTGTAGCAATCGGCGTCGCCGTACTCGAGCGCGTAGATCGGGGGGAGCAGGGGACGCCCCGTGAGCTTGGTGTAGTCGTCCAGGGACTGCTTGTAGCTCCCCGCGAAGTACACGGCATCGAAGCGGCGCTCCTGGTGCGTGGTGCTCGGTTCCGCGCCGAAGTCGTAGGAGCCCGGGGCAAAGGTGTCTCGCAACACGCCGTAGCCGCGCGAGGACATGTAGTACGGCACCGCGTTGGGGTTGCCGTCGTCGTCCCAGTCGTAGTTCGCGGTGATGTTGATGAGGTCACCGGTGTGCACGCTGCGACCGTTCTGCATGCCGCCGCCGATGAACTGTTCGCCGGATTGCTGTTCCAGTGACTGGGTGGTGGAGGACGCGCCGAAGCTCAGCGGCTCGCGCTCCTGCCACAGCACCGTGCCGTCGGCCTTCTTCAGGGTCATGCGGGTGGTTCCCTTGTCCACCTCGAGGCGCAGCGCCCGGGTGGTCACGACGAGGGTGGAGCCCTGGCGCAGCCCGGGGGTGGCCCCCGAGAAGTCCTTCAGGCCGACCATGATGGTGGCGGTGCGCTCTGCATCCCCCTGCGGGGTGTTGGCGGGGTCGCTCAACGTGCCGCTCGGATCCGCCTGGACCCGCACCACGTCCTCTGCCAGGAAGCCGAGCAGGATGATGCCGCCGGTGGAGGTCTTCAGCTCCACGTCGCTGCCCTTGACCACGGCGGAAGTGACGCTGCCCAAACCGCTGCCCTCCGCGACGGGCACGGCGGGCGCAAGCCGGGTGGTCTCCTTGGGGGTCAGACCGGCCCCGACCGTGACGGCGGGCGCGAGGTTCCCCGCGGCGTGAATCGAGGTGCTGGCGGCCTGAGCTGTCGCGCCCGCTCCGAGACTGCCGGCAAGGAGGGCCGCGGCGGTCAGGCTGCCAGCCGCGGCCATGCGGCGTCGGCGGGGACGGGATGCCCCCTCCGTGCCGGGCGTCCGAGACCGTTGCGGCGCGGGCGTGAGGTGTGCGTTGTTCAATGTCACGGGACTGCCTCCCTTATGAGTGATTGTGCTCTTTTGACTCCCAAACACGTCAAAATCGAGCTACTCGAGACTGTAGGGCGCCTGTGACGCAGATCGCAATGGGTTCCTTCATTGGTGTCACACGAGTAATCAGGCTTTGCAATTTTCACAGCGACCCGTCGGTACTACCCGACTCACACCCCACCCGCGACCGCCGAGCGCGGTCGGCGCCGCCCTCTTGGCGAGTGAGCTGCCAGAGGGAGGCGAGGGAGAGCTCACCCAGGGAGACGCCGGCCACAACGGCCGGCGCGCGGCAGCCGCCGGGAGTACCCCGCACCAACTCGCAGCCTCGGAACCGTGAAATCTTTCGGATGCGCGAAGAACTGCAAATCTTTCCTCAAATTGGCCGGTTCAAACCCCTTGTTTGCCCTCAAAGATGGTCTCACCCGCAGAACTTCCGGCCCGGTTCATCCGGCGGGGAAGCCAAGCAAGAAGCATTCACGAGGAGCATCAACGATGAGCACCCAGCAGAATCAGACCCCCGAGCAGCGCGCCGAGGCCCTCCGCCTGGAGTGGGAGGCCAACCCCCGCTGGGAGAACGTCGAGCGCGACTACACCGCCGAGGACGTCGTGGCCCTGCAGGGTTCCGTCATCGAGGAGCACACCTTCGCCCGCCTCGGTTCCGAGCGCCTCTGGAAGCAGCTCACCGAGGAGGCCCCCACCGGCGGCTACACCAACGCCCTCGGCGCCCTCACCGGCAACCAGGCCGTGCAGCAGGTCAAGGCCGGCCTCCGCGCCGTGTACCTCTCCGGCTGGCAGGTCGCCGGCGACGCCAACCTCTCCGGCCAGACCTACCCGGACCAGTCCCTGTACCCGGCCAACTCGGTCCCGCAGGTCGTCCGCCGTATCAACAACGCCCTCAAGCGCGCCGACCAGATCGAGGTCGCCGAGGGCACCAAGTCGGTGGAGAACTGGTTCGCCCCGATCGTGGCCGACGCCGAGGCCGGCTTCGGCGGCCCGCTCAACGCCTACGAGCTCATGAAGTCCATGATCGACGCCGGCG
>JALAHE010000356.1 GCA_022712075.1 Galactobacter sp. | reverse complement strand
GCGGGCTCGCCCCGCGCGTCATCAACCCGCTCGTGCGCCGCCTGGCCCGCGACCACGGGGTGGACGTCGCGACCATCAACGGGACGGGCCCCGACGGCCTCGTCATGCGCGCCGACGTCCTCGCCGCCGCGAGCGGTGCTGCCCCGGTCACCGCGGCCGGTGCCGCCGGCACCCAGGCCGCCCCCGCGCCGCAAGGCATCGCCTCCTCCGGCCAGCCGGCCGGCGGCCTGGACGCCCGCAGCGGTCTCGGCATCGCCGCCCGCACGCCCATCACGGGCGTGCGCAAGGTGATCGCCGAGACCATGTCCCGTTCGCGCCGCGAGATCCCCGAGGCCACCGTGTGGGTGGACGTCGACGCCACCGAGCTGCTCGCGCTGCGCAAGGGCATCCGCCCCGACGCGAACGGCCGCAGGCCCTCGGTGCTGGCCCTCGTTGGACGCTTCGCGGCGGCCGGCCTGCAGCGCGTGCCCGAGCTCAACGCCCGCATCGAGACCACGGCGGACGGCGGGCAGGAGCTCGTCACGTTCGACGGCGTGAACCTCGGCATCGCTGCCCAGACCGACCGCGGGCTCGTGGTCCCCGCCGTGGAGCACGCCGAGCGTCTCAGCGCGCGCGAGCTGGATGCGGCGATCGGAGCCCTCGTGGCGAAGGCCCGCGACGGTAAGGCCACCCCGGCCGAGCTGGGGCGCGGCACGTTCACGCTCAACAACTACGGCGTCTTCGATGTGGACGGCTCGGCCGCGATCATCAACCACCCGCAGGCCGCGATCCTGGGCCTGGGTCGCATCAAGGAGCGCCCGTGGGTTGTGGACGGGCAGCTCTGCGTCCGCCAGATCACCGAACTCACCCTGAGCTTCGATCACCGCGTGTGCGACGGCGGCGCGGCCAGCGCGTTCCTGCGCTTCGTGGCCGACGCGATCGAGCGCCCGGGGGAGGCCCTGGCCGAGCTCTGATGCCCGGCGGTAGCGACGCAGGAAAGAAGGGGCGGGACCGAAGCATCGGTCCCGCCCCTTCGGCGTCGGTGGTGGAGACGGGAGTTCAGCCGCGCAGCCAGCGCCTGGAGGTTAGCTCCATGAGCGGGAAGACGATGAGAGCGGCGCCGGCGATGAAGAGCAGGCCGGCGCCCACGTACAGCCCCGGATCGTCGGTGCCGCCCTGACCGGCGATCGCGACGCCGGGCGCGGAGATCACGGCGGCCGCGACGACGGCAACGACGCCGACAACGGGCAGGAGCCACGACACCCAGCCGCCCGCGGGGGACCGGACGGGACGAGGCGCCGGGGACAGCCGGGCGCGGAACGCCTGCACCCCGCCGATGGCGAGCGCCCCCAGCAGAGAGCAGAAGGCCGCGACGAGGAACGCGCCCACCACGTCGGAGGGGCGGTGCCAGCCCATGATCACGGTGGCGGCACCCGTCGCTGCGCTGGCCACAGCGCCCAAGAACGCCAGGACAGCCCTCCCCCCGGCCGGCGCGGCGAGGACGAGCGCGACGGTCGCCGCGGCGGCCACGGTGGTGTGCCCGGACGGGAAGGAGTTACCCCAGGCCTCGGAGACGCCGAGATCGGGGCGGCTGAGTAGGCCGTGCTTGAGCAATTGGGTGGCGATCATGGACAGCCCGGCGGCGAGCGCCGCCAGGAGAGGCACGACGACGTCGCGGCGCACCACCGCGCAGATCACCAGGCCCGCGGCGCACGCGAGGCCCACGACCTCGGGGAGTTGATTCAGCCAAGACAGGCTCGCGGCCTGCGTGGCGTCCGCGTTCAGGAGGGCCTTGGCCCCCACGAGCGCTTGTTCGTCAACCCATTGGCCGCGCACCGTCATGACAAACGCCCAGAAGACGAAGGCGAAGGCGGCGGCCACGGCAAAGAGGCCGAGGATCGGGAGGGCTGGGGTGGCGCGCGGGTGCCGTTCGCCGCGGGTGCTGGCGGGGCCCAACGCCGGCAGGGCGGGGGAAACCATGGCTCCAGCATGGCAGGGGAGGCTGATGCGCCGCTGTGAGCGAGCAGGACTACCGTGGGGAGTATGCAGCTGCCCAGCCTGGCCGAGATCCTCGAGCGCTCCCACGTGGTGCGCCTGCCCCTGTCCGTGCGCTTCCGCGGGGTCACCGAGCGCGAGGCCCTGCTCATCGACGGCCCCACCGGCTGGGGCGAGTTCTCGCCCTTCCTCGAGTACGGCGCCGCCGAGTCCTCGCGCTGGCTCGCCTGCGCCCTCGAGGCGGCCTGGGAGGGGCTGCCCGCGCCCGTCCGGGACGCCGTGCCCGTGAACGCGACGGTCCCCGCGGTGGCGGCGGCCGACGTCGGGCGGGTGCTGGCGCGCTACGACGGGCCGGGCACCGTCAAGGTCAAGGTGGCCGAGGCCGGCCAGGAACTGGCCGACGACGTGGCGCGCGTGCGCGCCGTCCGCGCGGCCCTGCCGCACGCCAACTTGCGCGTGGACGCGAACCAAGGCTGGGGGCATAGCGACGCCGTGGCCGCCTTGGAGGCGCTGGCCCCCTTTGAGCTGGAGTACGCCGAGCAACCGGTGGCCGGGATCGAGGGGCTGGCTCGCCTGCGCGAGGAGGTGGCCAGGCGCGGCCTGGGCGTGGCCATCGCCGCGGACGAATCGGTGCGCAAGGCCGAGGACCCGCTCGCCGTGGCCCGGGCCGGGGCCGCCGACTTGATCGTGGTGAAGGCCCAGCCGCTCGGCGGCGTGCGGGCGGCACTGGACATCGTGCGGGAGGCCGGGCTGCCCGCCGTCGTGTCCTCGGCCCTCGACACCTCGGTGGGGCTGCGGATCGGAGCGGCGCTCGCCGCGGCGTTGCCGTCCCTTCCTTACGCGTGCGGCCTGGGCACGGGCTCGCTCTTCACCGCCGATGTGGCTTCCCCGGCCTACGTGGCCCGCGGCGGCGAGCTGGATCTGCGCACGGTCGCTGCCGATCCGGAGCTGCTCGCGGCGCACCGCGCCCCGGCCGAGCGCGAGGCACGGTGGCGTAAGCGCGTGGCGGCCGCCTACTCGGTGCTGGCCGGAGGCGTGGTCTCCGCCTGAGCGGCGGGTTCGTCCCGAAAAAAGCTCCTGCGGTGACGGGCCAGGGCGTAGAACAGGCAGGTGGCTCCCGCCACGATCGTGACGGTGAAGGTCCACGTGATCACTGCGCTGGCGTAGTTCCAGCCGTTCGCTCCGGGCGGCCACCCGGCGAGGCCGGAGGCGTTGATCCACCAGGCGAAGGCCCGCGGAGCGTCGCTGAGGCTGCCTCCATTTGAGGCGCGGGCTCCGGGGTCTGGGCCGCTCATGCCGGTCAAGGCGGCCAGAGTAGCGGCGATCAGAAGCTGGGGCATGGCCATCAGGGAGATGGCGATGCCGGCGCGCCACGCCGGGTGGACCGTGGCCCAGTCATCTGAGGCGGTACCGCGGGCGACCTTCCAGGCGAAGACCGGCGGGACCACAGCGCAGAAGACGATGAGCGCGGCGCAGCCGAGCGAGAACCACAAGCCCAGGGCCACGGTGAAGAACGTGAACTCCCATCCCACGCTCTGTACCACGCGCCAGGGCACACCGAACCACGAGGCCGGAGCGAAGAGAGCCCAGCCCGTGCAAGGGATCAGCAAGAAATAGAGCCACGGACGCGAGGTCTTGCCACGCCTGAAGAAGGCGATCGACACGATCGGGACGAGCGAGGTGGTCATCCCCAGGAGGATCGGGATGACCAGCTGCTTCCCGAAGGCGTCGCTGATGTGCTGGGAAGCGGTATCCCATTCGCCCTGCGGCGGCAGCGGGCCGAGCGCCAACAGCCAGGCCCACGTGCACAGGAGCCACAGCACCATGCCGGTCGGCGGGATCCACCAGCCGCCCTTCTTCTTGGGCTTGTCCTTGGGGGTCATGAGAAGGGGAGGATCTCGATCATGTTGGCGAATTTGTCGGCGACTTGGGGTTGGATGCGGTCGTTCGCCGGGTCGGCCCACTGGTAGTGGAAGACGAGCGTGGATCCGTGATCGTTGAGGGAGATGTAGTACTCAACATTGCGGGTAATACAACGGTGGCCATTGAAGGAGGAATCTCGCTGCGAGTACGAGTATGCGGCGGGTCCGGCGGGCAGTTTCATCACCGAGGTTTCGCGGGGCGCGACGAGTGGTGTGCCGTGCAGGTCGAAGCCAGCGATCGCTTCGGGCAGGTGGAGTTCGGGAGACTGTAGGAAATTGGGATACCAATAGAAGGCGTCGACACCCTCGCGGGGGCATCCATGAGGACGCCGGCTTTGAGCATGTCGCCTTGTTCGGTGTAGTGGCGCGCCACGCCGGTCCAACCGGCGAACTGCCCAACAAGTTCTTTGTGTTTCCGATGAGTAACTGGGACGTCCGGGAACACTGATTGGAGGAGATCACGAACTGCCGTGTTGGCCCACTTGCCATCGCGCCGCGCAGGTTCGTTGATGGGGAGAACAATCGTCTTTGGGCTGACGGCGTTGCTCAGCGTGTACTGACTAAAAGGTTTCGGCTGAGTGGACATGCTCCGTTTTCCTGTTACTTCGAGTAGCTAGCGGCAATGGTGGCTTGGCTGGGGTGGTCCTTGTTGATGGCTCCCCAGTTTTCCCAGTAGTGGCTGCCGAAAGCGGTGCCGATGGTGGAGTCCCAGGCTGTAGTGAGCGTCGTGGGGAGCTGTCCGATCACGAGGCCTTGATTGGAGATCTGAAGAGCCAAGCCCTGGGAACCAACGAATTGTTGGCCGAGACTGAGTCGTTCCCCGACAGCCGCGAACTGTTGTGCGTCGCCCTTGATGTCCTTCACAAAAGGCGTGAAGTCGGTCCAAGGTTTGCTCGCGTTCTGGCCGCGTGATGCCACGGCCTCGCCCACATCCCGGAACGGCTTGGCCCATGACTCCTTGAAGATACTCCAGGGAATCGTGATGCGCGCTTGAGCAGCTGCCAAATTCCTTTGGGCTGCAATCGCTTGGGGGCTGGCATCGGCGGCGTTGGCTGCGGCGTTGGTACGACCGGCGAGCCTGGCTACGTCGCCTGCAGTGTTGGTGGCTTCACGGGCTACGGTGCTCGCCGCCGTGCTGGCTCGCGAGGCGGACGATGCAGCGGTGGCGGTTGCCTCGGCGGTGCTGAGGGCTCCGCGGGCAGCGTTGGCGCCCTTGACGAGGCCCGCCACGCCGGTGGCGATGCCACCGGCTGCGACACCCACGGCGGCGAGCACAACTTCGCCGAGAGAAGCGTGCCCGTTGGTGTAGTTGATGAGTTGCGCCACAAGGTCAATGACGCCCGCGACAAGGGCAATGGCAACAAAAATCGCGGACACGACCGGACACCAGGCAAACACGAGGGCGAGCACGCCGGCGATACCGGCAATGGCCCCGGCGATCTGGTGCACGATCTGCGCGGCGGCCTCGACGAAGTCGCAGAAGCCTTCCCATTTGTTGGAGATCCACGAGCCGACACTGTTGTTCTGCCCGTCCGCGTCTGCGCCATCGCGAATGTTGCGGGCGGTGTCCTCGCTGCCGCTGTTCCACTTTTCGTGGAGGTCCACGAGCTGCTTCTTGATGGCCTCGAGATTGCCTCGGGCATCGCTCAGCGCCGTGCAGGCCTTGTTGTAGTCGGACTTGGCGTTGTCGCTGGAGGTCTTCAGGGCGTTGAGCTTGAACGGGGCGTCGTCGCTGGCGTTGTTGAGGGAAGTGAGTGCCTGAAACGAACATTGGTCGGCCCAGTTCACGTTGCCTTGGGCGGTGCTGACGGCATGCTCGGCATCGCGGCCTTGCCCGTGCAGCGTGCCGGCGCTCACCTGCCAGTCATCGAGCTTGTCGGCATAGGCGCGCAGTTCGGAGGCGGTCGTGGCGTAGCGCTCGTCCACTTTGGAGAGGTTGTCCTTGGCCTCGTTGATCCGGTCCTGCTGGGTGCGCACGGCGTCGGAGATGGCCTGGGCGGTGTCGCCAGCGTTGTTCAGTGCGGTGACGGCGGCGCGGATGGTCTCGGCGACCTCGTCGACGCGGCGTGCCACGGCCCGGATGTCGCTGACATGCCCGGGGACGGGGTCGCCGGGATGGAGCCCGCTCCAGTCCAGATACTCGGAGTACGTTGTCACTTTCCGTCATCCCCCTTCTTGCCCTTGGCATCCTCCAACGCGCCGGCCAGCTCGCCGTCGGTGTCGGTGAACGTGCTGACGACGGCCGCGGCACCCTTGGCGATCTCCTCGAGCTTGCGCCCGATCTTCTCCCGGTTATCTGACCAGGAGGAATGGACGGAGGCCACGGCATCGCGGAGCCCGGCGTGCCCCACGGCGGAGCTGGCGTCCGTCCCCGAGGGCGCGTTGGAATTGAAGTCATTGCGCACGGCATTGGTCTTGTCCGCCACGCTCTGCATCAGCGCCAGGTCAATCTTGATGCGGTCAGCCGCGGCGTCTCCTTTGGGCGGCGAGATCCTGTTGCTCGGCGAGGTGGAATCCTCGCGCGATCGAGTCGGTCAGCTCCATAGCGGCAGGCTCCCACGAGGGGGCCGCCGGAATGCTGAAGCTGAGCAGGTAGGCGCCCGTCATTTCGGGCACCGCGATGAAGTAGTCGGTGCGCAGCCTGCGCAGCTTCGCATGCTCGGTGGCGTCGGTGTGATGAGAGACGGAGCGAATCCCAGCCCCGGCGATGGCCTCGAAGTCCACGATGCTCTCCGGCTCGCTGGCCTCGGCCACGGAGCGGAGCCGCCCTGGCGAGGGATCCAAGAGGGCCAGGTGCGTGATCAACAGGCTTCCGCTGATCCGGATGCCGGGCACCAGTGCGTCGGCAAGCAACAGCGCGATGCCATTGTTCCCCCCCGGGGGCGCGGGCCGCCTGCTCGCGCAGGGACTGCTCGAGCTCGTGGCGGATGGCCGGCACCGAGTCGGCGTCGGGCATGAGCGAGCGCACGCGCTCGCGAATGAGCCGCTCGTCGCCCTCGCGCGAGGAGAGCAGAAGGGTCCACCAGGTGGACGGCGTGAGCAACCGCCACTGGGTCTTGATGTTCTCTTCCACGGGGAGGGCGAAAGTGACAGGCCAAGCGAAAGGACCCCGCCACCCCGGCGAGGTCCCTTCGTGTGCTTGGTTCAGCCCTTGAGCGAGGAGGCCAGCTGCTCGTCGGCCTGCTGGAAGGCGTCGGCCGAGGAATCGAGGAACTTGGCCATGCCCTCGAGGCCCTCGATGGCCTTCTTGGCGCCGGTGTTGAACTCGTCGTACGAGGTCTGGAAAGCGCCCGAGGCGCGGTCGGTGGCAAAGCCCTGACCGATCAGGCCGTCGACGAGGCCCTTGAGCTGCTGCAGCTTGGCCTCGACCTCCGACTGACCGCTGCGCAGCTTGGCGCCGGTGCTCTTGAGTTCATCGAACGTGACGTTGACATTCGCCATGGTGTCCCCTTGTGAAGCGTGGTGTGGTCTGCGTACACGGGTGGCAGGAAAGCCCCCAAGTTGCCGTCCGCTGAATCGGAACAGCGTGATAACTCTACTCACTGGGCAATCGAACGCAAGCCTTTCTGACGGTGTCACGGAATCTGTCGTCGCGTGGCACAATGACCTTTGGTCAAAGAGATGGGGGAATGATCGGTGCTGGTGCATGTCCGAAACGCGGTCACGGGGCAGGCGCGCACCGTGTACCTCGACGTCGATCTTGAGCGCCCGCTTGCGGAGACCCTTCCGGCGTTGGCCAACCTCGTGGACGCAGCCGAGGTGGGCGCCGTAAAGGCGGTCGCGGTGGACGGGAACGTCGTCTCTCCGGCACTGAGCGTTGGCGAAACGCTCGTGAGGGACGGGGCCGAACTGACGCTCCTCGACACGCACGTTCCCGTGCCCTTCCCGCCCAGCCTGCCGCCCGCCGTCGTGCGTTTGCGTGTGGTGTCCGGCGCCGGCGCCGGGCGGGTCTATCACGCCGGGCCCGGCACCATTCTGATCGGGGCCGGCCCGGAATGCGCCATCCGGACCGCGGATCCCGCCGCGCTGAGCACGGATCTTGGACTGATCGTGGGTGAGGACGGCACGGTCCGCGCGGCGCTGGGGCGCCAGGCACCGGCCGCGCGGGTGGCGGGCGAGGCCCCGCAGGACGAGGCCATCGTGGAGCCCGGCACCCAGATCGCGTACGCGGACCTGGTGCTGGAGGTGGGGGACCTCGACGTCACCGAAGCGGCCATCGTCGACGATCCGGAGGGAGGGCGCCGCAAGTACAACCGGCCCCCACGCATGCTTCCCCCGGAGCTGTCCCCGCACTTTGTGCTGCCGACCGAACCGCGCGAGCCGGATAAGCAGCCGCTCCCGATTCTCATGGCCATGCTGCCGCTCATGATGTCCATCGCCATGGTGTTCCTCTTCAAGAACCCCATGATGCTGATGTTCGGCCTCATGTCCCCGCTCATGCTCTTCGGCGCCTGGATGACCGGTCGCAAGACCGGCCGGCGGCGCTACAAGAAGGACATGGAGGAGTATCGGCTGCGGGATGCCCAGGTCCGCGAGGACGCCAGGGTGGCCCTGGCGTATGAGCGCCGCCAGGCCCGCAGGGCTCACCCGGACCCCACGCAGCTCGGCACCATCGCCCCGGTGCCCACGCCGCGGCTGGGGGAGCGCCGCCTGACCGACGAGGCGTGGCTCGTGCTGCGCGTCGGCACGGCCACGCAGCAGGCCGTGGTCACGCTGGATGACCCGCAAGAGGTGGAGCACAAGCGCGAGGTTCACTGGGACATCCACGATGCGCCGGTGACCTTCCGGCTCGCCAAGGACGGCGTGGTGGGTGTGGCCGGGGACGGCGACGA
The DNA here is from genome assembly GCA_022712075.1 of Galactobacter sp. Classification (GTDB taxonomy): domain Bacteria; phylum Actinomycetota; class Actinomycetes; order Actinomycetales; family Micrococcaceae; genus Galactobacter. The sequence continues at coordinate 665 of JALAHE010000356.1, read as the reverse complement.
AGCGCGGGCGCGCCGCATGGCCTCGTGGCTGTGCGCGCAGATCGCCGCTTTGCACAGCCCCCGGGAGGTCCAGCTGTATCTCCTGAGCGGGTCCACGGACGGCGCCGACGAGTGGGACGCGCTGTCCTGGTACCCGCACTGCGTCCCGATCCTGGGGCAGGACGCGGTCCGCACGCTGTCCTCCTCGGCCCAAAGTGTGGCGGCGCGCCTCGGTGAGCTCAACCAGATCATCGAGGCCCGGTCGGAGGCCATGAAGGAGGCCGGGCAGCGCGTCTACGCGGGACACAACATGGTGGTGGTCGTGGACGGGGCGAGCCGGCTTCGCTCCATGCCCGGCCTGGTGAAGCTCCTCAAGGAGGGGCCGGCCGTTGGTGTCTACAGCATCTGCGTCGAATCGGACGAGCGCTTGCTCCCCGAGGAATGCGCCACGGTGGCCGTCATCCAAGAGACCGGCTCCGTGCTGCACCGCCAGCGCCAGGAGGTGCACACGACCTTCCTCGCCGATCTGCCGGAGGAGCACTTCGCCGGATGGGTGGCGCGGGCCTTGGCCCCCATCGAGGACACCACCCCCACGGCCTCCGACGGCGCCATCCCCTCGGCCTCGCGCCTGCTTGACGTCCTTGAGCTTTCCCCGCCCACCTCCGCTGCGGTGGCCGGCCGGTGGG
>JALAHE010000036.1 GCA_022712075.1 Galactobacter sp. | reverse complement strand
CCGGCCAAGGCCATCGCCAAGAACATGGAGATGAGCCTCGAGGTCCCCACGGCCACGACCGTGCGCGCCGTCCCTGCCAAGCTGCTGATCGACAACCGCATCGTCATCAACAACCACCTGCGTCGCGCGCGCGGCGGCAAGATCTCCTTCACGCACCTCATCGGCTTTGCCGTGATCCGCGCCCTGAAGCTCATGCCGTCCATGAACGTCTCCTACGACGTGCGCGATAACAAGCCGGTCGCCGTGCACAACCCGCACGTGAACTTCGGCATCGCGATCGACATCCCCAAGCCGGACGGCACCCGTTCGCTCGTGGTGCCGAACCTCAAGGCCGCCGAGGCCATGGACTTCGCGACCTACTGGCACACCTACGAGGATCTGATCGGCCGCGGCCGCCAGAACAAGCTCACGGCCGACGACTACGCCGGCACCACGGTCTCGCTGACCAACCCGGGCGGCATCGGCACCGTGCACTCCGTGCCCCGCCTGTCCAAGGGCCAGGCCGCCATCATCGGCGTCGGCGCGCTTGACGTGCCCGCCGAGTACCGCGGCTCCTCCGACAAGGTCATCGCCTCGCTCGGCGTCGGCAAGATCATCACGCTGACCTCCACCTACGATCACCGCGTGATCCAGGGTGCGGGCTCCGGCGAGTTCCTGAAGACCATCGAGTCCCTCCTGCTCGGCGACGAGTTCTGGGACGAGATCTTCGAGGCCCTGCGCATCCCCTACGAGCCGATCCGCTGGGCCAAGGACAACCAGGTCGACGTCGACCTGCAGGTCAACAAGGTCGCCCGCATCCAGCAGCTCATCCACGCGTACCGCGAGCGCGGCCACCTCATGGCCGACACCAACCCGCTCGTCTACATGCAGCGTCGCCACCCCGACCTTGACGTGCAGACCTACGGCCTGACGCTGTGGGACCTGGACCGCGAGTGGGTCACGGGCGGCTTCGGCGGCAAGGATCGCCTGCCCCTGCGCGACATCCTCGGCGTCCTGCGCAACGCGTACTGCCGCACCACCGGCATCGAGTACATGCACATCCAGGACCCCGTGCAGCGCAAGTGGTTCCAGGACCACCTGGAGCACGGCTACGAGAAGCCCAGCCGCGAGGAGCAGCTGCGCATCCTCGGCAAGCTGAACCAGGCCGAGGCCTTCGAGACCTTCCTGCAGACCAAGTTCATCGGTCAGAAGCGCTTCTCCCTCGAGGGTGGAGAGTCGCTGCTGCCGCTGCTTGACGCGATCATCTCCGAGGCAGCCGACGCTGGCCTCGAGGAGGCCGCGATCGGCATGAGCCACCGCGGTCGCCTCAACGTGCTGACCAACATCGCCGGCAAGACCTACGCCCAGGTCTTCCGTGAGTTCGAGGGCACCCAGGACCCGGCCGGCGTGCAGGGCTCAGGCGACGTGAAGTACCACCTCGGCACCGAGGGCTCCTTCACCTCCGAGGCCGGCAACACCACCAAGGTGTACCTGGCCGCCAACCCCTCGCACCTCGAGGCCGTTGACCCGGTCCTGGAGGGCATCGCCCGCGCCAAGCAGGACGTGCTCGATCGCGGCACCGACGGCTACTCCGTGCTGCCGATCCTGGTGCACGGCGACGCCGCCTTCGCCGGCCAGGGCGTGGTCCCCGAGACCCTGAACCTCTCGCAGCTGCGCGGTTACAAGACCGGCGGCACGATCCACGTGGTCGTGAACAACCAGGTCGGCTTCACGACCCCGCCGGCCTCCGGCCGCTCCTCCGTGTACTCCACGGATATCTCGAAGTTCATCCAGGCCCCGGTCTTCCACGTCAACGGGGATGACCCGGAGGCCGTGGTCCAGGCCGCGTGGCTCGCCTTCGAGTACCGCCAGGCCTTCCACGCCGACGTGGTCATCGACCTCATCTGCTACCGCCGCCGCGGCCACAACGAGGGCGACGATCCGTCGATGACGCAGCCGCTCATGTACAACCTCATCGAGGCCAAGCGCTCCACCCGCAAGCTGTACACCGAGGCCCTCGTGGGCCGCGGCGACATCACGCAGGAGGAGGCCGACCAGGTCGTCGCCGACTACCAGGCCCGCCTGGAGTCAGTCTTCGTGGAGACCCACGCCGCGCAGACGTCGCCGATCCCGGCCGTCCCGGCCGCCGGCTCGGTCAACGACCTCGACAAGCCGCGCGCCCAGGCGGACGAGGATTCGGTCTCCGATCCCCGCGCCACCGACACGGCGATCTCGGCCGAGCTGCTGGCCTCCGTTGGCCGCGCTCACGCCGAGGTGCCCGAGGGCTTCACGGTCCACCCGAAGCTCAAGTCCCTGCTGGAGAAGCGCGCCAAGATGTCCACCAAGGGTGGCATCGACTGGGGCTTCGCCGAGCTGGCGGCCTTCGCCTCGCTCGCCCACGAGGGCGTGCCGGTGCGCATCACGGGTCAGGACGCCCGCCGCGGCACCTTTGTGCAGCGTCACGCGGTCTTCCACGACCGCGTGAACGGCGACGAGTGGACCCCGATCCGCCAGATCAGCGAGGACCAGGCCAAGTTCCTGATCTACGACTCCCCGCTCTCCGAGTACGCGGTCATGGGCTTCGAGTACGGCTACTCCGTGGAGCGCACGGATGCCCTCGTGCTGTGGGAGGCCCAGTTCGGCGACTTCGCCGACGGCGCGCAGACCATCGTGGATGAGTTCATCTCCTCCGGCGAGCAGAAGTGGGGCCAGCGTTCCTCGCTCGTCCTGCTGCTGCCGCACGGCTACGAGGGCCAGGGCCCGGATCACTCCTCGGCCCGCATCGAGCGCTACCTGCAGATGTGCGCAGAGGACAACATGCGCGTGCTCAACCCGACCACGGGCGCGAACTACTTCCACGCCCTGCGCCGCCAGGCCTACAGCCGCCCGCGCAAGCCCATGATCGTCTTCACGCCCAAGCAGCTGCTGCGCCTCAAGGCCGCCGCCCAGCCGGTCGAGGCCTTCACGCAGGCGCAGTTCCAGCCGGTCATCCCGGACGCCGCGGTGCCCTCGGGCGACTCGGTGAAGCGCGTGCTGCTGGTCTCGGGCCGCCTGTACTACGACCTGCTCGCCGAGCAGGAGAAGTTCGCCGACGGCACCACCGCCATCGTCCGCGTGGAGCAGCTCTACCCGCTGCCCGCGCAGGAGATCGCGGCCGAGCTCGCCAAGTACCCCAATGCCGAGGTGCGCTGGGTGCAGGACGAGCCGGAGAACCAGGGCCCGTGGCCGTTCATGGCGCTGAACCTGCTGCCACAGCTTGATCGCCAGGTCGCCGTGGTCTCCCGCCCGGCCTCCGCCGCGACGTCCACCGGCTCGCACAAGCGCCACGACGAGGAGCTGAAGACCCTGCTGCAGCAGGCCTTCATCTAAGCCCCTCACCGCGGAGACCAAGGGCGGGACACGGCATCGTGTCCCGCCCTTGCCGTTCCCGGCGGCCGACCTGAATTACAGTGGGCAAGCCGCCATCCATCGAAAGGATCGAAGCCAAGTGGAGACCAGAACCCTGCGCCTTGTGGCCATCGGCGACGAGCTGCTCGCCGGCCACGGAGATCAGCGCGCCCTGGGTTGGTTCGGGCGCGTCCTGGCCAAGACGCCGGGCGAATCCCTCCGGCTCGATCCCTACGTGCTGGCGAGCCCGGCCGAAACCACGGAGGAGCTGGCCGAGCGCTGGCTCGTGGAGGCCCAGCGCCGCTTCGACCCCGACGGCGACAACCGCCTGGTCGTGGCGCTCTCCGGCGCCGACGAGGCGGCGGGCCTCTCGACGGCGCGCTCGCGCCTGAACCTGGCAAACATCCTGGACGCCGCCACGCAGTTGAGCCTCTCGGCGTTTGTCGTGGGCCCGCCGCCCACGCTCGACGCGACGCGCAACGCTCGCCTCGGCCAGCTCTCCGCGGCCTTCGGCGACGTCACGACGCGCCGCAACCACTTCTACGTCGACACGTTCTCCCCGCTGGAGCACCACGAGCAGTGGCGCGCGGATCTCGCGGCGCACGACGGCATCCCGGCCCAGCAGGGTCACGGCCTCATGGCCTGGCTCGTGCTCCACCGCGGCTGGTACCCCTGGCTCGGGGTCGCCGCCCCCACCGCCTAGACGGCGGAGCAAGAACTCCCCGTGCTGCCTCACCGCTGGCCGCGGCCGGGCACGCCAGCGCGTGCGATCCGGCCGCCACGCGCGTGAGAGAATGGGTCAGGAGAGTCGCCGCATCGCGTCGGCGAGAGGAATGCCGCACAAGTGAGGAGTCAACCATGAGCAAGCGCGCACGCAAGCGTCGCAGCCGTAAGCACGGCGGTGCCAACCACGGCAAGCGTCCCAACGCCTGAGACACGGCTGGTAGATGCACGGCGGCCGGCGTCCCCTTCACGGGGACGCCGGCCGTTGACGTTGGCTGGCCGGTTCCGGCCGGAGCCTGGAACCTGTGCACGACGTCGCGTGGGCGTCTCGGGCGGGCGGGCCCGGAAACGCTGTGCTCAGTGGGCGGAGCTCGAGTGGCTTCCCTCGATGCGGATCTGATCGATGCGCACCATGATGCGCGTCTTCAGGTCCTGCGGGGCTGGCTCGGAGCAGCTGCGGCGCACCACGGAGCGAATGATGCACTCGAGGTCATACTCGGCGCTGCACTCGGTGCACGTGCTCAGGTGATCCTGCACGCTGCACAGATCCGCCCTGGACAGCGCGCCGTCCAGGTACTCATAGATGCGTTCGAGGCGCGCGGAGGCGCAGTCCCCGAGTTCGAAACAGTCCTCGCTCATTTCTCCTGCTCCTGTCCGCGGCCCTTGGTCGAGACGCCGCGATCGGCGGCGTAGTCGGCCAGCAGCTCGCGCAACTGTTTGCGGCCGCGATGCAGTCGCGACATAACGGTGCCGATGGGGATGTCCAAGATCTCCGCGGCTTCCTTGTAGGCAAAGCCCTCGACGTCCACGAAGTAGACGGCCAGGCGGAACTCCTCCGGGATGGACTGCAGGGCGCGCTTCACGTCCGAGTCCGGGAGGTGATCAAGCGCCTGGGCCTCGGCGGAGCGCAGCGCGGGATCCCCGTGCTCCACGGCGCCGCCGAGCTGCCAATCCTCCACCTGCTCGGCGCTCGAGCGCTTGGGCTCGCGCTGCCGCTTGCGGTAGAGGTTGATGTACGTGTTGGTCAGGATGCGGTACAGCCAGGCCTTCAGGTTGGTCCCCGGCTTGTACTGATGGAAGGACGCATACGCCTTGGCGTACGCCTCCTGCACCAGGTCCTCCGCGTCGGCAGCGTCCCGCGCCATGCGCAGGGCCGCCGAGTAGAGCTGATCCACATACTGCATGGCGTCGCGCTCGAAGCGGGCGCGACGCTGCTCTTCGGTCTCCGTCGCGACGTCGACCGTGGCGTCCTCGGTGCTGTTGCTGCTCATCGCGCGCCAGTCTACGTGCCCCGCGGCGCGGGGCAGGGAGGCGGGCTCGG
>JALAHE010000355.1 GCA_022712075.1 Galactobacter sp. | reverse complement strand
CGCGCTCGGTCTCGGCCTGCGTCGCCGCCTTCTCGAGGAGCTTGTCAGCGGCGGCCGCCTGCTTGCCCACCGCCGTCTGAGCCGGGGTGGCGATGGGGGTGAGGCCATCGGCCGGCGCCCCCTTCCACACGGCCAGGGAGTTCAGCTTCTTGAAGCTCGCAAAGGTCTGCGTCTCGCCCGGCAACGGGAGCGCCTGATTGACCTTGATGTCCTTGGGCTGGGTTCCCTTCAGGAAGTAGTTGAAGATCGGGCGATCCACGGCCTCGGTCCCGTAGGGGAAGTGGCCGTGGCTGCCCTCGTTGTCGATCGCGATGAAGCTCGTGTTCGGGAGCTCCGTGCCGGAGGTGTAGCCGGTCTCCCACGCCGTCTGAGAATCCAGCTCGCCCTGCACCACGACGGTGTTCGGGAAGGTCTTGTCGGCCACCGGCATGGTGGTGTTGGTGCGCCAGAAGGCGCAGACCGGGGCCGAATCGAAGAAGCCGAACTGCGCGGTCAGCGGCGCCTTCTTGGCCGTCTTGGCGTAGGCGTCCTTCCAGTAGTTGACGCCCTGCGTCCACTGGCCGTCGTTGCAGCGGATGAACTCGAACGGGTCATCGGCGCTGCCCTTGGTCAGCTGCGGTTCGCCCTCGGCGGCGGCCGTCACGGACTTCAGGGTGCGGGCCTCGAACGCCGTGTCCACGCCGGCTCGCTGTTCCACCGTCTTGAGCTTGGAAAGCTCCTTCAGCGTGGCCTTGGCCTCGGCCAGTTTCTCGGCGGAAATGCCCTTGCCCGTGAAGGTGTAGGACTCCAGGGCCTTGAGGGCGCCGGCGGCCGGGTTCGTCGCGGCTTCCTCCGAGGAGGAGGCCGCCTGATTCTCTGCGTGGTTGATGAAGAACTTCACGGTGTCAGCGGTGGCCGGGTAGTTGTCGTTGTTGGAGAAGCCGCTGGCTCCACCCAGCAGAGCCCACAGGAACGAGAGGATGGCCGGGTCGACGTCCTTCGTCGCGGCGAAGTAGCGCTTGTAGATGTCTTCGCGGTCCGTGCCGAGCTGATACGTGGCGTTGTTGCGAGCGATGTAGCCCATCACGTGGTACTGGAACTGGCGGTCGCGGGCGATGGGCTGGAGGTCCCAGGTCCGCTGCAGGGTCGCGTCGGTGACGTCGGTCGAGGAATCGAGCACAAACTTGTCGCCGTACTTGGCGCCGAACACCTTCTCATACCAGGCACCGAGCCAGGTGCCGTAGGAGTAGCCGATGTAGGAGAGCTTCGGCGCAGCGAGGAGCGTGCGGATGAAGTCCATGTCGTAGGTGGTCTGCTCGGTGGAGATCGTCCTGACCTCGGGGTCCTGCGAACAGGCGGCGCCGGCGGCCTTGAGGGAGGCGTACTTGTCGGTGGAGTTGGCGTCGTATTCCCACTCACACTCGGCATGGCTCGACTGGCCCACGCCGCGCGGGTCGAAGCCAACGTAGTTGTAGTACGGGTTCAGGTCGGGGGTGCGCTGCTGCATCGCGGCGGCCCAGACAAGGCCGCTACCGCCCGGTCCGCCCGGGTTCACGAAGATGGTGCCCTTGTAGCGGGCGTTCTTCACGTCGATGTTCGTGGCGTGGGAGATGCGGATGTCCCAGGTCTTCCCGTTGCCCGGGTTCTTCCAGTCTTGGGGGACCTTCACGGTGGCGCACAGCACGTTGGGGACGCTCGCGAAGCGCTCGTTGAGCGACGCGTCGTCGTAGTCGCACTTCTCCCACACGAGCTTCTGCTTGGAGAGGTCGCCGGCCAGGGCCTTGACGTTGGGGACCTTTGACGCGGCATCCGCGGTGGGCGCCTGGGTGAAGACGCCGCCGGCGGACAGGATGCCGGTGAGGGCCAGGGTGGCCGTCGCGAGGGTGGCGACGGCGCGGCGGGATCCGGGTGAGGATCCGCGCCGCGTGACGATGCTGGGCATGATGCCTCCGCTGATTCAGGGCGGGAACTGCTATGACGGGCATCACATAAACAGTCAAACGAGGGACGTCGCCAGACTTACCGAACGGTAGTTCGGGAACCATCTTTTTGACGCGAGAGTGACACGAATCCACGCCTCGGCCGCCGCGGGCGACGCCCGCGCGCCAGCTACATGTCAAACGACGTTTTCAGAGATACCCGACCCGGGTATCTCGTCGTCAAAGATTTTTCACACGGTGTCACGCAACGTTTCGCCGGCAAGGTTGCACCGGCTCCCCCGAGAGGGAGGGGCGGCTCAGCGCCGGCGCTCGTCCGCCGCGCTCGCGACGCCAGAGGCCACGAGCAGCGCACACGTCATCCAGATGGCGCCAGCGGGCCCCCACGGCGCTGCGACGAGGCCCGCCAGGAGGGGCATGATCACCTGGCCCAGGCGATTGCCCATGAGCCGCACCGCGAGCGCCGAACCGCGCCACGCGCCCGGCACGGATTGCGAGATGAGGGTCATGGTCAGCGGCTGGCCGAAGCCCAGGAAGAAGCCGCCCACCACGAGGAACACCGTGGCGACGGCGATGCCCACGGGCCCCGGCCACCAGGCGAGCGCGAGCGGCGGCACCGCGAGGGCCAACCCGGAACCAAACAGGCTTGCGAGCATGAGCGGCGAGCGCCCCATGCGGCCCACCATCCACGGCAGCCCGGCGCGGCACACGATCGAGGCGAGCGCGCGGATGGCCAGCAGCGTGCCGATCACCCCGGGGTCGATCCCGAGTTCCTCGCCCACCACGGGGAGGAAGGCCGTCAGGATGTCCAGCATTGAAAGCAGGCTCAGCGCGGCAAGCATCGCCGCCGGGATGCCGGGGCGGCGCATGATCTTCAGGAGCGTGGGTTTGCCCGCCTCCGGCTGGGCGGCTTCAGTGCCCGACGGCGTGGGGTCGGCCGGGGTGCCCGGCCCGCCTTCCGGCGCGCCGGGTTCACCGTCCCCGGGTGCCTGCGCGGGCGCTCCGGCCTCCGGCTCGGAGGCGG
>JALAHE010000354.1 GCA_022712075.1 Galactobacter sp. | reverse complement strand
TCCTGAGCGCGCGCTCGCGGGCCGGGGAGCTGCTCGGGGTCGGGGCGCTCGCGGAGCTGCGGCTCGGTGCCGGGGACGGGGCCGGTGCGTTCGGGGAACCCGGTGAGCCCGCTCCGGGCGAGGTGCTGTGCGGCGAGGTGAAGTCGATGCGCACCGCAGCGGCGGCCCGCGGGCACGGCGTGGCTGCAGCCGTCCTGGGCCGACTCATCGACCTGGCACGGGGGCGCGGCTACGCGAAGGTGCTGCTGGAGACGGGCACCGATCCGTACTTCGCCGCCGCCCGGCGGCTGTACGAGCGGCACGGTTTCGTGGAGCGCGGGCCGTTCGGGACGTATGCGCAGGACCCGCACAGCGCGTACTTCGAGCTGGGGCTCTAGGCGGACGTCGCCGCACCCGGGGCCCACCGCCGCGGTGTCTGTGCGAAACCTGGGAGCCACCTGGTAATCAAAAGCCAACTGGGCAAAACGGGGCTACGGTCGAAGCACGCCCGCCCCCCAGGGATGTCCTCATCCCCCAGGGAGCGGAACGACAACCGACCAGGAGGGATCGAGATGGGCTTCATTGCATGGATCATCATCGGCTTCATTGGTGGAGCCATCGGCAAGGCGATCGTCGGCAAGAGCATGGGGTGGATCGCCACCCTGATTTGCGGCCTGATCGGCGGCGTCGTGGGCGGCTGGCTTGTCGGCGCGATCTTCGGCGGCAAGGCCATGGAGTCGTTCTTCAATATCGGCACGTGGATCGCGGCCATCGTCGGCTCGATCATCGTCGTCTGGGTCGTTTCCCTGTTCACGGGTAAGCGCCAGAACGCCTGAATCTCCCGCGGCACTCGCCGCGGGCAACCTGAAAGAAAAGATCAGCACAACGGAAGGGAACCGCATGGGGCTCGGAGACAAGATCAAGAACCAGGCAGACAAGCTCGCCGGCCAGGCCCAGGAGGCCTTCGGCAAGGTCACCGGCAACGACAAGGTCGAGGCGGAGGGCGAGGCCAAACAGGCCAAGGCCGAGGCCGCGCAGGCCGCCGAGGCCGTCAAGGACAAGGCCACCGAGGTGGGTCACCAGGTCCAGGACAAGGCAAACGACCTGCTCAACGGCGACAAGTAATCCACCCGAGGCCCGTGGGGCCGCAGAACGAGGGGCGGGACCGAGCGGTCCCGCCCCTCGTCGTTGCGCTGGGGCGTGACCGCCCGACGTCGAGCGCGGGCTCCGTCGCGCGCGACGTCAGCACTGCTCTTGCGATTGTTCGTTGATGACCCAGTGGCCGTTGCCCGGCTCCATCACCACGAGCCCGCAATCGCCGCCGTAGTCGATCCAGAGGGTCACGGCCGTTGAGGTGGCCCGGCGCACCTCGACCTCGGCGACCATCGGCTGCCCCGCCGCCGCGTAGAGCTGCGAGGTCATCGCGATCATCCCCGCGCAATCGCGCACGTCGGCGCCGCCCGCCGCCAGCTCGTCCACCATCCTTTGCGCCTGCTTGGCACCCAGGTAGCGGCACGCCGTGGAGGCGTTCCCGGCGTTGACCGCCGCCACCCACGCCTTGAAGTCCGCGACGGCCCGGGAGGCCGGGTCTTCCGGCGAAGACCCAGCGGACGACGGCGCGCCGGGCGTTGCGCTCGACGTCGCCGCCGTCGCGGCGCCGCTCGACGACGCGCCGCCCAGCGCGGTCGGGGAGGACGGGGCGGTCACCTCACCCGATCCGGCGCCCGCCGTGGCGCCCACCGACGCGCCGGACGACGGCGCTGGGGCGGGACCACCCGCCGTCGTACCGGAACAGGCGCTCACGCCCAACGCCACGGCGACGCCCAGCGGGGCAGCGCGGTGCGCGCCGCGGGAGGAGGGAAAGGGAAGCATGGCGAACTCCTGGCAGGGAGGCTCGGGGGCCACCACTCTCGCCCACCGCGTCACGCACGGTCAATGGCGCCGCCAGCGCCCCCTAGTCTTGGCGCATGCTCGGTGTCCTCCTCGCCTTCGCCGCCTCCGTCGCCTGGGGCGGGTCCGACTTTGTTGGCGGGCTCGCGACCCGCCGATCCACCGCCCTGCGCGCCACGGTGTGGACCTTCGTGGGCGCCGTGCTGATCTCGGCGATCGCCCTGGGGGTGCAGGGTGGCGCGTGGTCCGCGACAGCGGTGTTCTCCGGCGTCGCCGCGGGCGTGGCCTGCGTGATCGGCTACCTCGCGTTCTTCGGGGCCCTCGCGACGGCGCCCATGGGCCCGGTCACGGCGGTGGTCGGCGCGACCGAGGCGCTCGTTCCCGTGGGTGTGGCGCTCGCGATCGGCCACGGCGGACTCGGCTGGCTTGGCTGGGTTGGCGTGGCGGTGGCCGTGCTGGGCGGCGTGGTGATCGGCCTGGCCGAGCGTGGCGAGGGCAGGGCCAGCGCGCTCAACCTGCTGCTGGCCCTGGTCGGCGGCCTGGGCTTTGGCCTCACGGTGGTCTTCATGAACCTCGCGCCGGAGGAGTCCGGCGCGGTGCTGCCGCTCGTGGAGATGAGCGTCGGCCTGCTGCTGCTCGGCGGCCTGGCGCTGTGGATCACGCGCAGCCGCGGGCTCTCCGGCGCCCTGCAACGCGCGGGCCTGAGCGATCCAGAGGCCCCGCGTTCGGCGCTCGCCGCCGGGCAGGCGATCACGGCCGGCGTGCTCTTCGGCCTCGCGAACCTGCTGCTCATGGCGGCGCTGTGGATCGGCCCGCTCGCCGCGGTAGGCGTGGCCGTGTCGATGTATCCCGTCACGACCACGGTGCTCGCGTGGCTCGTGCTCAAGGAGAAGCTCACGCGCGTGCACCTCGTGGGCCTCGCGGCGGCGCTGCTGGGCTGCGCGCTTCTTGCGCTGGGCTGACGTGCTCGCCTGACGCGCGACGCGCCGAAGCCCCGCGCCACCGGGCCGCCCCGCGCCGATACCCGTGCCCGCATCCCCTGCCTCGCGCACCGCTCTCCGAAAAACATCGACAAAACGACGGGGCATCGTCGTATGGACGATGCCCCGTCGTTTCGTGGATGCGTTCCGGGTGGCGACCGCTCCCAGCCGCCACCCGGACGAGTGACCCGCGGTGCAACCGCAGGAGCCCCTACCGCGAGCTCACGGACCCGAACTTCGAGGCGAGCGGCGCCAGCAGCATGGGCCGTGCGGCGAACCACGCCCCGGCGATCACCAGCAGCGACCCGGCAAACGTCAGGAAGCCGATCCACCCGGTGCCGTCGTGCGCCGCGTACATGTGGTTGAGGTTGCGCAGCGCGCCCGTGCTGAGCACCAGGATCACGTGCACCAGCGCGAACGCCACGAAGTACAGCATCACGGGGAAGTGCACGGCGCGCGCCCACTCCACCTTGTACACCCGCGTGAGTCCGGCCGCCTTGGACGGCCACAGCGCGGACATCCGCCAGCCCGACAGCGCGGCGAGCGGCGCCGCCACGAAGATCGTCAGCCCGTAGGCCAGCTGCTGCAGCGCGTTGTAGTTGACCCAGCCGTTCTCCACGGGCCACTCGAGCGTCGCGTACTGCAGCGCCGCGGAGAGCGCGTTCGGGACCACCTCCCACGAGGTGGGGATGACCCGCATCCACTGCCCCGTGGCAAAGAGCAGCACCACAAACACCACGCCGTTGAGCATCCACAGCACGTCCAGGCTCTGGTGCAGCCACAGGTTCAGGCTCACCTTCTTGCCCCCGCCGCGCGGTGTGAAGAACGCCGGTGGCTTCTTCTGGTGCCGCACCTGGAGGCCCGAGCGCACGATCAGCACCATGAGGAACACGTTGAGGAAGTGCTGCCAGCCCACCCACGCTGGCAGTCCCACGGGCGCCGACGTCGGCAGGTGGTACTCGCCCGGGTAGCGCTCAAGGAAGTCGCGCACGCCCTGGAAGGTCGTGAGCCCGCGCGCCGCGAGCACCAGGATCCCGGCCACCGCGAGCAGCCCCGCTAGGGCCGCGAGGCCGCGGCCGATCCACCCGGCGGTCGTGTACCTCCCGCGCAGGGGCGCGGGTGCCTTGGCCGGCTTGCCCTTTGCAATGCCCGACGACGGCGTGCCCGCCGTGGGTGCCGAGGGTCGGCTCGCGCCGGTCGTCGCCTGGGCGGCCGGGCGGCTCGCGGGCTGGGCCTGGATGGGCGCGGCGGAGGAAGTCGGGGCCGCGACGGAGGCCGTCGTCGCAGCAGCAGTCGGCGCCGAAGCGCCGGCCGCCGGCGTGGAGCCTGCGGCAGCGGAGACTGCGCTGGTGGTTCTCTCGGCTGGGGCGCCGCTCGAAAGGGTGTCACCGGCACGCGCCTGTGCCGAGGCGTTGGGGCCGGCGGTGGCGGTCCCGTCGAGCGGGTCAGGAGACGTCCCTGCCGGAACCGCGCGGAGCCAGCGTTCGGGGACGGGCGTCCCCTCGGCGGGCCAGGGCGCGCCGCCCGCGACGCGGGGGAGGCCCCGGCGCGCGAAGGCCTGCGCCGCCGCCGAGGCGGCGACCGGGCGCTCGCCGGTGTGCGCGCCCGTGAGCGTGGTCGCGGTGGCTAGGTCAACGCCAGGCTCGGCGGAAACCGCCACCGCGGACGCGAGCCCGGGAGTCGTGGCCCCGGTCTCCGAGGAGCCGGCGGTCGCGCCGGAAACAGCCGCGGCCGCGCCGGCCGCGGCGGGTGCCGCAGCGGGGACCGCGCGGAGGAAGCGCTCGGGGACGGGCGTCCCCTCTGCGGGCCACGCCTCGCCGCCGCCTGCTCGGGGCAGGCCGCGCCGCGCGAAGGCCGGGGCAAAGGTCATCTTCGCGGCGCCCGCCTCGACGGGGGAGCCGTTCCCGTCGTGCGCACCTGCCGTCGCGTTGACGACGGAAGCGCCCGCGACGCCGGGGGCATCCGGCGACTGGGAGGAGCCGGAGGGACCGGGCACCTCGCCGCCGATCGGCTGGGCACCAGCCGGGGCGCCCGAGCCCTCCGGCCCGGAGGCGAACGATCCACGCGAAGGCGAGCGCACGCCGTCGGGCGTTGAAGAACTCAGGGAGGCGACGGAACCGAGCGCCCGCGGCGCGGGCTCGGGAGCGTCGACCTGCGGCCATGGTGCGCCGCCGGCTACGCGCGGCAGGCCGCGGCGGACGGCGCGGACGAGGGTGTCCATGTCAAGCCTTCCGCGCGTCGAGGGCGTCGATGAGCTGCGGGACCACCGTGAAGACGTCGCCCACCACGCCGAAGTCGGCAACGTCGAAAATGGGAGCGTCGGCGTCCTTGTTGATCGCCACGATGGTCTTGGAGGTCTGCATGCCGGCGCGGTGCTGGATGGCGCCGGAGATGCCGAGCGCCAGGTAGAGCTGCGGCGAGACGGACACGCCGGTCTGGCCCACCTGCGCCGTGGCCGGGATGTAGCCGGCGTCCACGGCGGCGCGGGAGGCGCCCACGGCCGCGCCGAGCGCGTCGGCGAGGCGCTCCACGAGCACGAAGTCCTCGGCCGAGCCGAGCCCGCGCCCGCCCGAGACGACGCGCTCCGCGCCGCGCAGATCCGGCCGCCCGGAGGTGGCGGCCTCGGCCTCGAAGCCGGTGATGGCGGCGGACGGCGTGCCCGAGTGCTCCACGGCGAGCTCCACGAGCGTCCCGGCCGCCGCGGCGGCGCGGGCCTCGCTGGCCCCGGGCCGCAGCGTGGCGATGAGCGGGCCAAACGTCGGAGCGGAGACGGCGTCGAAGCCGCCGCCGTAGACGGAGTGGGTGGCGATCACGCCGAGCTCGTCGCGGCCGAGGTCCACGGCGTCCACGGCCAGCGCGGCACCGGTGCGGCCCGCGAGCCGCGCCGCGGCGTCGCGCCCGGCGGGGGAGTGGTTCGTGACCACGAGCTCGGGGTTGGCCAGCGCCAGCGCGGCGGAGAGGGCGTCCACGGCGCCCGTCCCGAGCCGCTCGGGCTGCGGGTCGACGGCGTGCAGCACCGCGGCGGCGCCGAGCTCGCCGGCGCGCGCGGCCAGTGCGGCGGCGTCCTGGCCGGCCGCCGTGACGAGCACGCCCACGGGCGCGCCGGCCTGGGAAGCGGCGCCGAGCTGGGCCGCGGTGGAGGGGGAGAGCTCGCCGCTGGCGGTGGTCTCGAGCAGAACCAGGACCGCGTCCTGGGGAAGGGTCGTCATGACGTTTCTCCTGACGTGGGCTGGGGTTAGACGAGGCGGTTCTCGGCGAGGAACTGCGCCAGCTGCGTGCCGGCGTCCCCCTCGTCGACGATCTTGATGCCGCCGGCGCGCGGCGGGCGCTGGGCCACGGAGACCAGGATGGAGCGGGCCTCGACGGCCGGGTCCACGGTGATGTCCAGGTCCGCGAGGCTCAGCTTCTCGAGCGGCTTCTTTTTGGCGGCGACGATGCCCTTGAAGTTCGCGAAGCGCGCGTCCGGCAGCGCCTCGGTCACGGAGACCACGGCCGGCAGCGAAGCACGCACGGACTGCACGCCGCCGTCCACGGGGCGCGTGCCGCTCACGGCGTCGGCACCGATCTCCAGCGAGCTCAGGCCCACGGCGCCCGGCACGCCGAGCAGCTCGGCGAGGAGCGAGGGCACGACGCCGCCGGTCCCGTCCGTGGACGAGGCGCCGGCGAGCACGAGGTCGAAGCCACCGCGGCGCAGGGCCGCGGCGAGCACCTGGGCCGTGAGCACGGCGTCGGCGCCGGCGAGGGCCTCGTCGCTCACCACGGTGGCGGAGGCGGCACCGAGGGCCAGGCCCTTGCGCACGGACGCGTGGGCGGCATCGGGCGCCATGGACAGAAGGGTCACCTCCACGCCGTCGCTTGCGTCGGCGTGCGTGAGCGCCGCCTCGAGGGCGCGCTCGGTGATCTCGTCGAGGACGTTCTCCCCGCCCTCGCGCTGGGTCAGTCCGGTCTCCAGGTCCAGGTGCCGATCACCGTAGGTGTCCGGCACCTCCTTCACGAGCACAACGATGCGCATGCTTGCCTCCTTGGGGGTCTCTCTTGAAGGGGAAGGGGAATCAGCGGGCCGTGAAGGCGCCGCGGTCGAGGACCAGGCGGTCCCCGACGAAGGTCTGGAAGAGCGCGCCGTCTTCGGTGCGCCAGAGCTTGGTGGTCAGCGCCTCGCCCGGGAAGACGGGCGAGGAGAAGCGGCCGAAGAGGCTGCCGAAGCGCGCCGTGTCGCCGTCCACGATGTGGCGCAGCACGGCGCGGCCCGCGTAGCCGTAGGTGCACAGGCCGTGCAGGATCGGCGCAGGGAAGCCGGCGCGCTCGGCGAAGCTCGGGTCCGAGTGCAGGGGATTGCGGTCCCCGCTCAGGCGGTAGATGAGCGCCTGGTTCGCGGAGGTGGGCTCCGTGACGACGACGTCGGGCTCGCGTTCGGGGACGGCCCAGGTCTCGGCCGGCCCGCGCTCGCCGCCGAAGCCGCCCTCGCCGCGGATCATCATGTGCGTCACCGACTCGGCGAGCAGCTCGCCCGTCGCAGCGTCGTGGAACGCCGCGGTGGCCTCGATGAGCGCGTGCTTGCCGAGGTCGCGGATGGCCGAAACGCCGCGCGTGGTGGTGACGGAGCCGGCCGCGGGCAGCGGCGCGTGCAGGCGCACCTCTTGGCCTGCGTGCAGCACCTGGGTCATGGAAAAGTCGCCGTACTCGGCCATGGAGACGTCCCCGGAGCCCATGCCCATGACCACGGGGAAGGTGGGCGCCACTGCCTGGGCCACACCCCGGGAGTTCTCGGTGGTGAGGGCCAGCTCGGCGCCGCCGCCGTCCACGCCGGCGCCGATGCCCACGGCGTAGAGCAGCGCGTCCTTGGCCTCCCACGTCCAGGGCGTTTCAGCCGTGGTGGTGGTGCCGACGATGCCGAGATTCAGGCTCACGAAAACTCCTCAAGGGTGTGGTGCAGGTCACGTTGAGCAGAAACTGTACTCGGTTCTAATTTTTTGTCGAGCGGGGAAATTTTCTCTTGACATGACGCGGGTCACAGGAATGAACTAGGTTCCAGTTTTCCCCCACTGTGATCAGGAGCACACCATGGCACTGTCCTTGACCGACGTGCAGGACGCCCTCGCCGACACCGTTCGCGAGCTGGCCTCCCGCAAGGCCCCGCTGTCCGCCACCCGCACCCAGACCGAGGCGCTGACGGCTGGCGAGACGGGCGCGCTGTGGGCCGAGATCGCCGGCCAGGGCCTGCCCGCCATCCACCTCCCCGAGGACGTCGGCGGCATGGGCGGCACCCTCCAGGACCTCGCCGTCGCGGCCGAGGTGGCAGGCGAGGTGCTGCTGCCCGGCCCGTTCCTTCCCACCGTCTTCGCCTCCGCGCTGGCCCAGCAGGCGGGCGCCTCGGACGAGGTCCTCGCGCGCTTCGCCGAGGGGGCCACGGCCGCGGTGCTCGACGGCGCGTTCGCCGCCTCGGGCGGCTCGCTCACCGGCGTCTCGTCCCCGGCGCTCGGCGCCCTCGCGGCCCAGCTCTTCGTGGTCCTCGTCCCCGAGGGCGAGGGCTTCCAGGCCTACCTCGTCGACGCGGCCTCGGCCACGACCGAGGCGAGCGAGGGCATCGACCTGACCCGCGACCTCGGCGTCGTCCGCCTGCAGGACGCCCCGGCGCAGGCGCTCGGCACCGTCTCCAAGCCCACCGTGCTGGCCCTCGTGGGCGCCCTCTACGGTGCGGAGGCCGCCGGCCTCATGCGCTCGGCCCTGGCCGGCGCGGTGGAGTACTCCACACAGCGCTCGCAGTTCGGCACGCAGATCGGCGCCTTCCAGTCCACCAAGCACAAGGCCGCCCGCATGGCCATCACGGCGGAGCTGGCCGCGAGCGCCGCGTGGGGCGCCGCCCTCTCGCTGGAGCAGGACGATGAGCAGCGCCGCCTCGCCGGCTCCGCCGCCATCCTCACCGCCCTGGTCCCGGCCGGCGCCCTCATCACCGACGCCGTGACGATCTACGGCGGCATCGGCTTCACGTGGGAGCACGACATCCACTTCTCGCTGCGCCGCGCCATCTCCATCGGCGGCCTGGGCGGCTCGCTCGGCTCCGTCGAGGCCGGCCTCGGCAAGGTCGCCCTCGGCGCCGAGCGCACGGCGGAGGTGGACCTCCCCGAGGAGGACGCCGCCTTCCGCGCCCGCATCGGCGAGCTCCTGGACCAGGCCCTGGCCCTGCCGGAGGACACCCCGCGCTTCGAGGGCCTCGGCGGCCAGCTCTACGCCCGCGGCCCGCGCCGCGAGTTCCTGGCCGACCACGGCCTGACCAACCCGCACTGGCCGGCCCCGTGGGGCCTCGGCGCGAGCCCGACCGAGCAGGTCATCATCGCCCAGGAGTTCGCGGCCAGGAACCTGGCGCAGTACACCACCGTGATCGGCGAGTGGGCCATGCCCACCGTCCTGGCGCACGGCACCGAGGCGCAGAAGGAGCTGCTCGCGCGGCCCACCATGATCGCCGACATCATCTGGTGCCAGCTCTTCTCCGAGCCGGACGCCGGCTCCGCCCTCGCCTCGCTGCGCACCAAGGCCACCAAGGTCGACGGCGGCTGGCGCCTCGACGGCCAGAAGGTCTGGACCTCGGGCGCCCACCAGGCGCAGTGGGGCATCTGCCTGGCCCGCACGGACCAGGACGCCCCCAAGCACAAGGGCATCTCCTTCTTCCTCGTGGACATGGCCTCCGAAGGCATCGCGGTGCGCCCCCTGACCCAGTCCACGGGCGAGAACGAGTTCAACGAGGTCTTCCTCGACGGCGTCTTTGTTCCAGAGGACATGATGGTCGGCGAGCCGGGCCAGGGCTGGCGCGTCACCATGACGACCCTCGCCAACGAGCGCACCTCGATCGGCTCCGGCCTCACGGTCGGCGCCGAGGAGGGCCTGCGCCAGGCCGTCAAGGCCGGCGCCTACGAGGA
>JALAHE010000353.1 GCA_022712075.1 Galactobacter sp. | reverse complement strand
CTGCTGGGGGCATCGGCGCCGGCGGACGCGGGGGTGGCCGCGGGAGCCCCGCAGGAGGTGAGCAAGGACAGGGCGGCGACGGCAGCGCCAGCGCTGAGCAGGAGGCGGTGTCGAGTGGACATAATTGTTCCCATCGGTGCGACTTTATTGATTGAGGGCTACCTCGATGATTTACGAAACAAATGTATACACTAATATGAGGTCCATGTCGTCTTCACCCAGCCCCGGGGCCGCCATGCTCCGCGAGATCCTGCGCAACAACCGCGCGAAACTCGTTGCCTCAGCCTTGTTCCTCTCCTGCTGGACGGCGGGCGAGGCCCTCGTTCCCGCGGTGGTGGGCGGGACCATCGACTCCGCCATCCAGCGCGGCGATCCCGCGAGCCTCGCGGTGTGGCTCGGAGCGCTCGTCGCGGTGTTCGTCATGCTCAGCTACGGCTACCGCTTCGGCGCAAGAATCGGTAACGGGGTGACCCAGCAAGAGACCCATCGCCTGCGCACTCTCGTGGCCAACCGGGCGCTCGATCCGCGCGGCAGCACCCGCCAGCGTCCCGCCGGCGAGGTTGCCTCGCTCGCCTCCTCCGATGCCGACGTGGCCGGATCGAGCGTCCGGCAGGTGGCGCACGGGATCTCGGCGGTGCTCGGCCTCGCGGTGTGTGCCGCTTACCTGCTGCTGACCGACGTGTGGCTCGGCGCCGTCGTCCTGGTCCTCGTGCCCTTGGGCCTGCTGCTCTTGCGCGCGCTCACCCCCGCCCTCACGCGGCGTACGTCGGAGCATCAAGCCACCGTGGCCCGGGCGAGCGCCTCCGTCGCCGACCTTCTCCACGGCGCGCCGGTGCTGCGTGGCGTGGGGGCCGAACGCGAGGCGGCAGCCTGGTTCGTGGGTAGGAGCCGCGCGGCAGCCGGCGCCGCGGTGGCGGCGGCGGGGCCCGCAGGCCGCCTCGACGCGTTCTCCGTGGCCGTGTCCGGTCTCATCCTCGCCGCCGTGGCGGGGGTGGGCGGATGGCGCGTGCTGGAGGGCGAACTTAGTCCGGGTGCGCTGATCGGCGTGCTTGGCGTGACGGCCTTTCTTTCCTCGCCCCTCGTGGGACTCGTGGCGCTGGCGGAGGGGTGGGCACGGTCTCGCTCCGCGGCGGAGCGCCTCGCCGAGTACCTCGCCGAACCCGCACTGCGCACCGGCAGCGAGCGCCCGGCCGCGGACCCGGGCGCTGAGCTGACGCTGCACTGGAACCCTCAGGTCGGGGCCGGGTCCGAGCGGGACGCCGGGCCGGTGCCGGATCCGGCGCCCCTGTCGATCAGGGTTGCGCCGGAGGCCTTCACCGCGATCGTGTGCGCCGATGCAGGGTTCCCGACCCGCTGGGGCACGTCGATGCACAGCGCAGACGGCAGGTCAGCGGTGGATGTGGGCGCGGTCCCTCTGCTCGAGGTCGACCCGGAGCACGGCCCCCGGGTGCTGCAGATCGCCCCGCATCAGCCGCACATCTTCCACGGGACCGTGCAGCACAACGTGGCCGCCGATGCCGAGGTGCATGGGCTCGTCTGGGCCGCGGCCGGCATGCAAGAGCTGGTCGAGGCGTGGCCGCAGGGGGCACAGCACCCCCTCGATGAGGGCGGAGCCAACCTCTCCGGCGGGCAGCGCCAGCGGCTCGTCCTGGCCAGGGCGCTCGCGGCGCCCGCCGTGCCGCGCATCCTGGTCGAACCCACCACAGCGGTGGACTCGGTGACGGAGGCGGGCATCGCCCGGGGCCTGAGCGCCTGGCACGCCGGGCCAGGGCGGGGCTCGACCCTCGCGGTGCTGACCTCGTCGCCGGTCATGGCCGACGCCGCGGATCGCGTGATCTTCGTGGGCGGGAACGGCGAGGTCAGCCACGGCAGCCACGAAGCGTTCATGCAACGAGCCGACTATCGAGAGGCGGTGGGTCGATGAGCTCGATCAACCAGCAGGCGTCCTCCGGGACGCTCCCCGTGACGGGGCACCGGCAGGCGTGGGCGCTCCTGCGACCCCATCTGAGGGCCCAGCGCGGGCGGCTCCTCCTGGCCACGCTCGTGACGCTTGCGGCAAGCGCCTGCGCTATGACCCCCGCGCTCGCCGTCGGCTACCTCGTCGACGCGCTGGCGCAGCGCCCGGGGCCCGAGCCGGTGATCGCCGCCGTCGCCGCCATGGTGCTGGGCGTGCTCTGCGCCGCGCTGTGCGGCTGGTGGGCGCGCGTGCAATGGGCCAAGGTCGCCGAACCTGCCATTGCCGGCCTCAGGGAGGAAGTCGTTGAGCGCGCCCTCGCGCTTGAAGCGGGCCAGACCGGCCCCGAGGGCCGGGGCGATCTCGTCTCCAGGGTGAGCGACGACGCGCGCATCGTCGCTTCGGCCGTGGCGGACCTCCTGCCCACCATGGTGGGAGCGGTGACCCTGCTCCTGGTGTCGGTGCCGGCCATGTTCTCCCTGCATTGGGCCCTCGGCCTCGTGGTCTTGGCTGCCATCCCGTTGTACGCGGCGTCCCTGCGCTGGTACCTCCCGCGCTCGGAGCCCCTCTACCTGACCGAGCGCGAACGCCTGGGCCGGCGGACGGGGCGGCTCGTGGGTGCCCTGCACGGGCAGGACGCCCTGCGGGCGCACGGGTGGAGCGAGGGGGAGCGGTTGCGCATCGAGCGTGCCTCCGAGCAGTCGCGGGACGCGGGGATCCAGGTCTTCCGCATGTTGACGGGCTTCTTTGCGCGCAACAACCGGGCCGAGTGCGTGACCATGGTCCTGCTGCTCATCGTTGGCTTCTTCCTCGTCGCCAACGGAGCGAGCAGCGTTGGGGCCGTGACGGCCGCGGCGTTGCTGTTCCATCGGCTTTTCGATCCCGTCAGCGCCGTCGTGGTGCTCTTCGACGTCGTGCAAGAGGCTGGTGTCTCCCTGCGCCGCTTGGCCGGCGTGCTCACGTTGGCCCACCGCGAGGGCACCGAACACCTGGAGGTGGCACCGCTCGCGCTCTCCGCCGTCGTAGAGGGCCACTCCTACCCCTTGGGCGAGAGGGTCCTCGGCCGCACGCGCTTCACGGTGCGCGCCGGCGAGGTCGTGGCCTTGGTCGGAACCACGGGGGCCGGCAAATCGACCCTCGCCGCGATCGTCGCCGGCACCTTGACGCCAAGCGACGGCTCGGCCACGGTGCTCTGCGCCGGCCGGAGCCAGCCGCTCAAGCACCTGACGGCACCGTCGCTGAGACGGATCGTCTGCCTCGTGGATCAACGGGCGCACGTGTTCGACGGGACGCTGCGGCAGAACCTCTTGCTCGGCGTTCCGGCGCAGCGGCGCGGTGACGCCGATTGTCTCGAGGCGCTCTCCCGCGTCGGCGCCACGTGGTTGGGCGAGCTGCCGAGAGGGTTGGATGAGGCGGTGGGAGCGGAGGGACGGCCTTTGGACCCGGTCCAGGAACAACAGATAGCGCTCGCCCGCGTCATGCTGATCGATCCGGCGTTTGTGGTGCTGGACGAGGCCACGGCCGAGGCAGGATCCGCCGGTGCACGCGCCCTGGATCGGGCGGCGCAGGAGACGCTGCGCGGCCGCGGAGCCGTCGTTGTTGCGCATCGCCTATCGCAGGCCCGCGAGGCGGATCGAATCGCCGTCATGGAGCACGGGCGCATCGTCGAGGAGGGCCCGCACGACGCGCTGGTGGCCGCTGGCGGCGTGTACGCGAGGCTGTGGTCGGCGTGGTCAGGCGACGCGTCGCCGAGGTGAGCGGGGGCAGCCGAGCCCGGCCACCCGGCGTCGGGCACTGAAAAGCTGGCGCTAGATCAGATGATGCCCTGGGCGATCATCGCGTCGGCGACCTTGGTGAAGCCGGCCACGTTGGCGCCGAAGACGTAGTCGCCGGGCTTGCCGTAGGTGTCGGCGGCGGCGAGGCAGGTCTCGTGGATGCCGACCATGATGTCGGTCAGGCGCGTGACGGTGTGGTCGAACGTCCAGGAGTCGCGCGAGGCGTTCTGCTGCATCTCCAGGGCGGAGGTGGCAACGCCGCCGGCGTTGGCGGCCTTGCCGGGGCCGAAGAGCACGCCGGCCTCGCGGAACGCGGACACGGCCTCCGGGGTGGAGGGCATGTTGGCGCCCTCGGAGACGGCCCACACGCCGTTCTTGATGAGCGTCGCGGCGTCGGCGCCGGTGAGCTCGTTCTGCGTGGCGCAGGGCAGGGCGATGTCGGTCGGCAGGTCCCAGATGGAACCGCCGGTGATCACGCGCGCGCTGGGGCGCTGGGCGGCGTAGTCGGCGATGCGGCCGCGCTGCACCTCCTTGACCTCGCGCAGCAGGGCCAGGTCGACGCCGGCCTCGTCCACGATGTAGCCCGAGGAGTCGGAGAACGCCTGGACCGTGGCGCCGAGCTGCTGGGCCTTCTCCACGGCGTAGATCGCCACGTTGCCGGAGCCGGACACGGTGACCTTGGCGCCGTCGAAGGACTTGCCCTTGGTCTTGAGCATCTCGTTCGCGAAGATCACGGCGCCGTAGCCCGTGGCCTCGGTGCGGGCACGGGAACCGCCCCAGGTCAGGCCCTTGCCGGTCAGGACGCCGGACTCGTAGGAGTTCGTGACGCGGCGGTACTGGCCGAACAGGTAGCCGATCTCGCGGCCGCCCACGCCGATGTCGCCGGCCGGGACGTCGGTGTACTCACCGATGTGGTTGGCGAGCTCGGTCATGAAGGACTGGCAGAAGCGCATGACCTCGGCATCGGACTTGCCGTGCGGGTCGAAGTCGGAGCCGCCCTTGCCGCCGCCGATGGGCATGCCGGTCAGGGAGTTCTTGAAGATCTGCTCAAAGCCGAGGAACTTGATGATGCCGATGTTCACCGAGGGGTGGAAGCGCAGGCCGCCCTTGTACGGGCCGAGGGCCGAGTTGTACTGCACGCGGAAGCCGCGGTTGATCTGCACGCGGCCGGCGTCGTCCACCCACGGCACACGGAAGATGATCTGGCGCTCGGGCTCGCACAGGCGCTCCAGCACGCCGGCCTCGACGTACTCGGGGCGGCGGGCCATCACGGGGCCGAGCGACTCGAACACCTCGGTGACGGCCTGGTGGAACTCCGGCTCGCCGGGGTTGCGGCGCAACACGTCCGCATAGATGTTCTCAAGCTGGGTTTCCACTTGCTGTTCTCCTCTAGGTCATGGGTCGAGGTTGAGCCTTCACGGTAGATGGACGCGGTGTTTCCGGATCGTTTCGTGACATGACCG
>JALAHE010000352.1 GCA_022712075.1 Galactobacter sp. | reverse complement strand
GTCGTCGCGGGGGCGGGCGGCGCCGCCATTCCGGTGCTCGCCATCGTTGCCGCCTCCCGCCTGCTCCCGGCGCACCAGACGACGCTCGGCATCGGCCTCGTGGCGGCCGCCGGCGGGCTGGGGACCGCCCTGGGACCCGCCATCGGCGGCGGGCTGGGGCAGTGGCTTGGCTGGCGTTCGTTGTTTTGGCTGACGTGCCTCGTCGCGCTTGTGCTGGTGCCCGTGGCGGCGCGCACGATCGCCGGCACCCGCCCCGACGCCGGCGGGCGGCTTGATGTGCTCGGAGGCATCCTCCTGGGTGGGGGGGTCGGCCTGTTCCTCTTTGGCGTCAGGCGCGCCGAGGGCACCCGGGGCTTTGGCGCCCCCGACTCCTGGGGGTTCCTCCTCGCCGGGGTGATCCTGCTCGCCGGGGTGGTGGTGCGCACCCGCACCACGAGCGAGGCGTTTGTGCCCCCGGCGCTCTTTGCTCAGCGCGGCTACCCGGCGATCGTCGCCGCGATCTTCCTGGCGATGCTCGTCAACCTCACCTCGCTCGTGTTCGTCCCGCTCCTCGTGATCGAGGTCAACGGGCTGACGCCGGCGGAGGGCAGCCTCGTCATGATCCCCGGCGGGCTCGCCCTCGCCCTCGTGTCGACGCTGGCCGGGCGGTTCGGCTCCCGCCGGGGGAGGGAGCGGCCCCTGATCCTGGGCGGCATGGGCGCGCTCGTGGTGGCCTCGCTGCTCCTGTCCGTCACGGCGGGTGGCCCGCCGTGGCTCGCGGCCCTGGGTGTCTGCCTCCTCGGCGCGGGCTTTGGGCTCATCGTTACCCTGGTCACGAGCGCCCTGAGTCAGCTCCTTCCGCCCCGACTGGCCGGCAGCGGCATTGGCCTCTTCCAGAGCGCTCAGTTCCTGGGCGCCGGCGTGGGGCCCGCCCTCTTCGGCGTGATCCTGTCTGTCCGCGCCGCGGCCCACGCCGCACCGCTCAACCCCCTGGCCCGGCCCGACGCCGCCGCGTACTCGGACGTCTTCCTGATCCTTGCTCTCGTGGCCCTCGTCGCCTTCGTGCCGACGCTTCGTTTCCTGCGCGTCCGGCGGATCGGCCCGGCCGCGGGCGCCTAGGCGGGGACACCCTTCAGGAATGCCAGCGCCGCCGGCGTGGGGTTGAAGCCGCTCCACGCGAGGTACTCGACCCGGGTGGGCCCGTCCTGGACGGGAACCGCGCGCACATCGTCTCGCCCGGTGGGGATGACGCCGGGTGAGAGCATCGCGACCACGAGCCCCTGCGCCACAAGGTCCAGCATGAGCTCCACGTTCATGGCCTCGAAGGCGACCTCGCGGCGCACGCCGGCGGCGGAGAAGGCGAGATCCGTCTGGAGTCGGCCGGGCCCGCCGTCGGGAAAGTCGACAAACGGTTCCTCCGCCAGCTCGGCCAGGCGCAAGCGGCGGCGGCGCGCCAGGCGATGCCGCGCCGGCAACACCGCCACGAGCCGCTCGCGCGCGATCACGCGCGAGCTCACCCCGTTCGGTGGCGTGGAATCGGACAGCCCCAGCACGGCGACGTCCATGCTCCCGGCACCGATCGCCGCGATGAAGTCATCGCTGCCGCCGCCGCGCAGCCGGATCCGTACCTCGGGGTGGGCGCGGTGGAAGGCGCCGAGTAGGGCCGGGACATCGAGCGCCGTCACGGTGGGGATGAGGCCCAGCGTGAGCGTTCCGCGAATCAGACCGTCGGCCGCCGCGGCGTCGGACTTGGCGCGCTCGGCGGCCTCGAGGCTCGCCCGCGCGTGGGCCAGGAATGCCTCGCCGGCGGCCGTGACCTCCACGCGCCGGCTCGTCCTGGCGAAGAGCCGCACGCCCAGCTCGCGTTCGAGGGCCTTGATCTGGTGGCTCAACGCGGATTGGACCACGAGGCAACGCTCGGCAGCGCGCGTGAAGGACCGCTCCTCGGCGACGGCCACGGCGTATCGCATCTGCTGCAACTCCATGCTCACATGATCCCGATTCATCGTTGGGATGACAACAATGCGTTGGATTCATTGACTCCGGAACCCAAACATGGAGGCATGACGACTCACCAGGCCGCGACCGCCCCCGCCGCGGCGCCAGGCGGCACCGACCACCGCTGGGGATGGACCGCCCTCACCGCCCTCAGCCCCATCGTGTGGGGCACCACCTACGTGGTGACCACCCACCTCTTGCCTCCGGGCCACCCGCTCTTCGCAGCGCTCCTGCGCGCGCTTCCAGCCGGGCTCATCGCGCTGGCGATCGCCAGGCGGCTCCCGCACGGGGTCTGGTGGTGGCGCAGCCTCGTGCTCGGCACCCTGAACATGGGTGCCTTCTTCCCGCTGCTCTTCCTCTCGGCCCAGCAGCTCCCCGGCGGCGTTGCCGCGACGCTTGGCGCCACCCAGCCGCTCATCGCGGCGGGGCTGGCCGCGCTGATCCTGCGCCAGCGGGCCACGGCGTGGCAGCTGGGCTGGGCCGTGCTCGGCGCCGTCGGGGTGGGCCTCGTGGTGCTGGGCCCCACCGCGGCGCTCTCGCCGCTCGGCCTCCTCGCCGGGCTGGCCGGTGCCGCGTCCATGGGCACGGGAGTGGTGCTGACCAAGAAGTGGGGCCGCCCTGAGGGCGTCTCCGCGATCGGCCTGGCCGGGTGGCAGCTCACCGCGGCCGGCCTCGTCCTGCTCCTGCCGGCACTGCTGATCGATGGCGTGCCGGCGGGTATCGACGGTCGGGCCGTGCTCGGCTACGCGTGGCTCAGCCTCGTCGGCGCCCTGCTGACGTACACCATCTGGTTCGCGGGCATCCGCCAGCTGCCGGTCATGACCACCGCCCTGCTCGGCCTGCTCTCGCCGCTCGTCGCGGCGTTGCTTGGCGCCCTCATCGCGGGGGAGGCTCTCGCCCCGATCCAGCTCCTCGGCTTCGGGCTCGCGCTCACCGCCATGGTGGCGGGCCAGCTCGCCTCGCCGCGCGGCGCAAGGGCGGTGCGGCGATGAGGATCGTCGTGTTCGGCGCCACCGGCATGGCCGGGCGCGAGGTGGTCACCGAGGCGTTGAGGCGCGGCCACAGCGTGGTTGCCGCGTCCCGCCGCGGGGGCGCGCCGGGCGATCAAGACCTGACGCGCCTCGCGCTCGACGTCGCCGACGGCGCGGCCGCCTCCGCCGCGCTGACCGGCGCGGACGCCGCGGTGCTCGCCATCCGCCCGGCACCGGGGGAGGAGGCGCGGCTCGCGCCGCTCACTCACGGAGTGCTCGACGCCGCAGCTCGCCACGGCGCGCGGGTCCTGATCGTGGGTGGTGCAGCCCCGCTGCGCTCGCCGAACCACCCAGACCGGCTCCTCATTGACGATCCGGCGTTTGTGCCGGAGGCCTGGCGCCGCATCGCGGCCGCGAGCCTCGAGCAGTTGCGGGTGTGCGAGGCGCACCCTGCTGCCGACTGGGTCTACCTCAGCCCGGCGGCCCAGTTCGAGCCGGGGGACCCCAGGGGCCGCTACCGGCGCGGCGAAACTACGCTGCTCACGGACGCTGCCGGCCGCTCCCGCATCGCGGCTGCGGACCTCGCGCTCGCCGTGCTGGACGAGCTGGAGCACCCGAGCGGCGAGCGGCACTTCACCGTCGCCGAGGCCCCCGCCCCGCCGAGCCCGGTTGGGGCGGCGCGGATGACCTTCGGGGACGGCGGGGTGTGACGTGGGGAATAGCGCCGCTCGCCCCACGGTTGCCTTCGGCATGGCGTTGAGCGACTCCCAGGCCTTCGAACGACTGCTCGCCACCCTTGATTGGGTGGTGGCCGGCTCCCGCCGCCACGGCCGCTTCACCGCGTGGCCGGTGCGGCCGGAAGCCAGTCGAAGCGTGGTGGTGTACGTGCGCTCGGGCCGGGTGACGCTCAGCCTGGATGCGTCTGAGGACTCCGCGGCGAGCACCTGCTCCGGCGAACTCGAGGCTGGCGACATCGCGATCGCCGCCGGGCGCGTCGGCGTGCAGCTGCGCGGGGAGGCGGATACCGACGTGATCGTCACCGAACTGACGCCCGCCCGCGGGTCCGCCGCCGTCGCGTCGTCGTTCCCTGAGTTGCTCTTTGTCCGCGGCTTTGCCGAGGAAGAGCCGGCGATCGCCGGGCTCGCCGCGTCGATGGGCAAGGACACGTGCGACGCCTCGCGGCTCGGGGACGCCACGGTCTGCGCGCGGATCGCCACGACCATCGTCGCCGCCACCCTCCGCGCCTGGTCGGAGCGGGGCTGCGCCGCCTCCACGTGGCTGGCAGAGGCCCGCGACCCCTACGTCGCCCGCGCCATCAGCGCGATCCACGACGAACCGGGGCGGGCCTGGACGGTCGGAGAGTTGGCGACCGTCGCGACCATGTCCCGCTCCGGCTTCGCGCAGCGCTTCCGCGAGCTGGTGGGTCAATCGCCGGCCAGCTACCTGGCTGGGGTGCGCATGAACTCGGCCATGGAACACCTCGAACGCGAGGGGTTCACCGTCGCGGAGACGGCGCACCTGCTCGGCTACGACTCCGAGGACGGCTTCAGCCGCGCCTTCCGGCGGCACGTGGGGCTCACGCCGTCGGCCTGGCGTCGCGAACGCAACGCGGCCGCCGTCTGAACCTGCCCGACGTCGCCCGGTCGCCGCCGCGGGCGGCGCCGGGCGCCGCCGCCTAGCTCGCGTGGCGTCGCGCGACGCCGTTCGCCGCGAGGCCGAAGAGCGCGGCACCCACCACGAGCACGGCGGCTGCCACCGTGAAGGTGACGGGGATGCCGAAGGCGTCGACGAGCGGGCCGCCCAGGGCGGCGCCGAGGGTGATGGCGAGCTGGAAGCCGGCCACGACCAGACCGCCTCCCGCCTCCAGGCGGTCGGGAACCACGTGCCCGAGCCAGGTGTTGACGACGACGAGCCAGCCGCCAAAGCCCGCGCCCCACAGGGTGACGGCCACGGCGACGGCCACGAGGGATCCCGGCGTGAAGGCGACGGTCGCAATGCTCGCGGCGAGGATGAGCGGCACGGCAAAGCCGAGCACGCCCAGGTGCCGGTCCACGAGCGCGCCGATGACCAGGTTGCCAACGAAGCCGCCGATGCCGAACAGCACCAGGACCGCGGCGATGCCGGCGGCGTCGAGCCCGCCAACGCGCTCGAGGGCCACCCGCAGGAAGGTGTAGGCGGCGATTTGGCCCAGCACGGTGAGGACGTGACCCGTGAGGCCGAGCCGGATGCCCGGGCGCTTGAGGGTGTCCCAGAGCTGGGCCAGGCCGGTACCGGCCGTCGCGGGGACGGACGGAAGCGCAAAGCGCAGGACGACGGCCACGAGCAGCGACAGGACGGCCGCGCTGAGGAACACGAAGCGCCAATCGGCGACCATGCTCACGGCCACGCCGATCGGGACGCCCGCCACGGTCGCGACGGAGGTGCCGAGCGTGACGATCGACATGGCCTTGCCGAGCCGCTCGGGGCTGGCGAGCGTGGCGGCGATGGTGAGGGACATGGCCCAGAAGCCGCTCAGCGCAGCGCCCAGCAGGACGCGCCCGGCCAGGGCGACGCCCAGGTTGGGTGCCAGCGCCACGATGATGTTGGAGGCCGCCGCGAGAACGGCAAGGCCCACGAGGAGCCGGCGCCGGTCCATGCGGGGAACCAGGGCGGCGATGGTTGGGGCCACGATGAAGCCAACGATGGCGGTGGCAGTGACGGTTTGCCCGGCCTGGCCCGGCGTGACGCCGAGGGAGTGGGCCATGGGCGTCAGGATGCCGCTGGGTAGGAACTCGGCGGTGACGAGGACAAAGCTCGTGGCCATCATGGCCAGCAGCCCGGTCCAGCGCAGGCC
>JALAHE010000351.1 GCA_022712075.1 Galactobacter sp. | reverse complement strand
GCGCGGGGAGGTCTGGGCGGGGCGTTGGGCGGCTTGGGCCGCTTGGGACGGGCGCTGGCTCACACTGCGCGCGGCGGCCGCGAGGCGGGCGCGCTGCTCGTCGAGGAGCTGCTGCGCCGGCGAGGGCGCTGCGGCACCCTGCCGGGACGCGCCGGGAGCGGCACCGTTCCCGAAGGAGGCGGGCTGGGAGGAGGAGCGCGGCGCCGAGCCGCCGCCCGCCGTCGTGCCTTGGGTGGTTCCCGTTGAAGGTGACGTGCGCGCCTGGCCCTGGCGCCCGCCGGGGCGGGCGAAGCGCCTCTGGATGGCGTCGGGGCTCTCGCGGGAGGTGGGCGGGCAGTCCTTGGCCGGGTCGGCGGGCAGACCGAGGCGGCGGCGCTCGGCGAGCCATTCCTCTTGATTCACGTGCGTTTCCCCCCTTGGTGCGGCCCGGCGGCGGTTCCGGGCCTGCGCTCGTGATCCTACTGGCGGCGCGAGGCCACTTCTCGCACGATGGTGGCGTGGCCAGGAAGTCCCCGATCCCGGTCTGTTGGCCACACGCTACCCGGAGGAGT
Source organism: Galactobacter sp. (assembly GCA_022712075.1). Classification (GTDB taxonomy): domain Bacteria; phylum Actinomycetota; class Actinomycetes; order Actinomycetales; family Micrococcaceae; genus Galactobacter. Next base: position 13,254 of record JALAHE010000351.1, on the reverse strand, counting down.
GGATGACGGGGTGAGCGAGCTCACGGAATGACAAACGGGGGCGGTGTGGTTATAGTTGACGTATCAATCACCTGGACGTGGGGAACGTCCGAGAGAGCAGGGAGACGGACATGGAGTTCGGCATCTTCACCGTGGGCGATCTGACCCCGGACCCGACCGGTCGCAAGTCCCAGACCGAGCGTGAGCGCCTGCAGTCCATTCGCAAGTACGCGCTCAAGGCCGAGGAAGTCGGCCTCGACGTCTTTGCTCAGGGCGAGCACCACAACCCGCCGTTCGTGGTCTCCAGCCCCACCACCAACCTCGCGTGGATCGCGGCCAAGACCGAGAAGATCAAGCTCACCACGTCCACCACGCTCATCACCACGAACGATCCGGTGCTCATCGCCGAGGACTTCGCCATGCTCCAGCACGTCTCCGACGGCCGTGTGGACCTCATGATGGGCCGCGGCAACACGGGCCCCGTGTACCCCTGGTTCGGCAAGGACATCCGCCAGGGCATCCCGCTCGCCATCGAGAACTACCACCTGCTGCGCAAGATCTGGCGCGAGGAGGTCGTGGACTGGGAGGGCCAGTTCCGCACCCCGCTGCACGGCTTCACGCTGGCCCCGCGCCCGCTGGATGACACCGCGCCCTTCGTGTGGCACGGCTCCATCCGCTCGCCCGAGATCGCCGAGCAGGCCGCCTTCTACGGCGACGGCTTCTTCCACAACAACATCTTCTGGAACATCGAGCACACCGCCCAGATGGTCAAGCTCTACCGCGAGCGCTACGAGATGTACGGCCACGGCGCCAAGGAGAACGCCATCGTTGGCCTTGGCGGCCAGGCGTTCATGGCGGAGACGGAGAAGAAGGCCAAGGACTTCTTCCGCCCGTACTTCGACAACGCGCCCGTCTACGGTCACGGCCCCTCCATGGAGGACTTCACCAAGATGACGCCGCTGACGGTGGGCACGCCGGAGCAGGTCATCGAGCGCTACCTCGGCATGGCCGATCAGGTGGGCGACTACCAGCGCCAGCTCTTCCTGCTGGATCACGCCGGCCTGCCCGAGGAGGTTGTCCTGGAGCAGATCGAGATCCTCGGCAAGGAGGTTGTCCCCGTGCTGCGCAAGGAGTTCGAGGCCCGCCGCCCCGAGGGTGTGCGCTCGAACGCGCCCAGCCACGAGGAGCTCGCCGCCCTTCCGGCCGACGCCGACTACCGCCAGGTCATCTCCTCGCCCGTGGCCCGCGCCGCGCAGGCCGAGGAAGCCGCCAAGAAGGCCGAGTCCAAGTGAGCCTGACCGTCGCCGTCGTCACCGCCGGCCTCTCCCAGCCCTCCAGCACGCGTATCCTCGCGGACCTGCTGGCCGACGCCGTCAAGGCGCAGGTCTCGGCCCGCGGCGAGAGCGTGAAGATCGAGATCATCGAGCTGCGCGACCTCGCCCAGGACCTGGCCACCACCATGGTCACGGGCGGCCTGCCCACCCCCAAGGTGGCGGCGGCCCGCGAGATCCTCGCGACGGCGGACGGCCTCGTGGCGGTCACGCCGGTGTTCACGGCCAGCTACTCCGGACTCTTCAAGATGTTCTTCGACATCCTGGACCCGGACACGCTGCGCAATGTGCCCACCATCGTGGCTGCAACGGCCGGCACGCCGCGCCACTCGCTCGTCCTCGAGCACGCGCTGCGCCCGCTCTTCGCCTACCTCCACGCGCTGACGATGCCCACCGGCGTCTTCGCCGCGACGGACGACTTCGGCGACGGCGCGGAGGGCTCCGGCCTGGCCGGGCGCGTGCGCCAGGCGGCGAGCGAGCTCACCACGCAGATGATGCAGGCGGGCAACGCCGTGGCCGGTTTTGTGCAGTCGGACTCCGACCTCACGCGCCGCGTCTCCGGCAACTCGCTCGGCACCACGCCGGACTTCGCGACCCTCCTGAAGGGCCACGCCGGCACGCTCTAAACACCAGGTTCCCCACCGATGCCCGACGGCGGTCGGTGACCTTTTCAGCGAAAAGGTCACCGGCCGCCGTCGGGCGTTGTGGCGCTTGGCCGAGTGGGGTCGGTCAGCGGCCGTTCCACTCCGGTAGCTTGAGGGCGCCGCACGTTCCAGCGCCGCCCGGAATCACGGCGACCGCGTCCTCCTTGACGCACGTGACGAGCGGGGGAGCGGGCTCCGCGCCGGCTACGGGCCGCAGCACAAACGGATCGTCCGGCGAGGGCTCCATCGGCACCGGCCAGGACCCCGCGCATTCGCCGACGGGATCCGTGAAGTCCGGGTTCTCGTTGGCAAAGGGCCCGCTGAGCTCCTTCATGAGGGTCATGTAGGGTCCCGCCGACAGGTCCGTGGAGGAGTAGCAGCTGATCCTGGTGAGGTCCTTGGCCGGCTGGAGCGAGGAGTAGTACGCCGTGCCAGCGGTCGCGCCGGCGGCGACGACGGTGACGGCCAAGGCCGAGAAGCCGATGCGCCGGCGCGCGCGCCGGGTCTTGGTGGTGCGCAGCTCGGCCTCGAGAACGTTGCGCATGGCCGCCTTGGTGGCCGCGGGGAGGGTCATGTCGTTGAGGGTCATCACGTGCTCCTTGTCGTTGCTCTCGCTGGTGTCATGCGAAGGTTGGATGGGCATCTCGCACCTTCTGTTTGGCTCGGGAGAAGCGCGATCGAATGGTCCCGACGGGGATCCCGAGGGCCTCGCTCGCCTCCTGGTAGCTGTAGCCGAGCGCGCCGCAGAGGATGAGCACCTCGCAGTCGCGGAGGCTGAGGCCGGGCGTGGATGACAACACTCCGGAGACGGCGTTCTGTGCGTCGAGCCGTGCCTCGACGTCGGCGTCGCCTGGCGGGAGCTCGTAGTGCGGGATGCGGTCGATCACGTCCCGATACCGCCGCGCGGAGCGGGAGAAATTGCGCATCACATTGCTGGCCACGCCCAGGAGCCAGGGACGGGCCCCGACCTCCGGTCGGGCCTTGTCGCCGAAGGCCTGCAGGAAGGTCATGGCCACGACGTCTTGGGCATCGTGCCAATTGCGCATGCGTACCAAGGCGAAGCGGAACACGGAATCCGCGTGCAGGTCGTACGCCTCAGCGAAGCTCAGGGCAGCTGCTGTTGCCTGGGTGGCAACGTCGTTTGAAGTGTTCACATCAAGTAATGTCCGGCCGGCGGAAAAGGGTTCCATCCGGGCATGTACTCAGCGTGCATCACCCGGATCCGCACGGATCACCCTGCAAAACGCGGTGATCGGTGCGGATCCGGGGGAATCGGCGATCGGACCGGGCGCTCAGCCCGCCGCGCGCTCCAGGTTCTCGCGGATCGCGAAGGCCTTGGCCGGGTGCATGCGCGTGGAGTTCAGGAAGCCGCCCACGCCGCCGTATTCGCCCTCGATCCCGTCGATGAACACCGCCATGGCGTCCTCCGGTGCGGACATGATGATGGGCGCGTTGGCCTCGGCGAGGTGGGCCAGCTGCGCCTCGGACACCAAGGGCCGGTAGGCCTCGAACATCGCTGCCTTCACCTCGGGCATGTTCTGCGCGGTGAGCGCGTAGTCGGCAATGATCTGCTCGCGAGAGTGCCCGGCCAGCATCCCGGCGAGCGCCGCGAGCATGCCGGTGCGATCCTTGCCCGCCGCGCACTGGAAGAGCGTGGGCGTCCCCTCGGCGAGCGGGCTGAGCGCCCTGGCCACCGTCTCGCGCTTGAGGTCCAGCCACTCGAGGTACAGCTGGCCGAGGTCCTCGGCCGTCTCGAGGGCCAGCGCCGACTCGTCGGCCGAGGCGTCCATGGCCACGTCGACGTACTCGACGCCTGCCTCGTCGAGCCCGGCCCACGGCGCCAGGACGCGCTCGCGCTGACCGCGCAGATCGGCCACGGCGCGCAGGCCAAGCGCGTCCACGACCTCGTGCACCTGCGGCGCCCCGAGCCCGTACGGCGCGGCCGAACGGTAGACGAGCCCCGGGACCACCACGCGGGAGTTGATCAGTTCGGTCATAGCCAGTTCCTCTTCTTGAAGGCGGCGTAGAGGCCCACGCACGCGGCGGTCATGGTGGCCAGGGCGGCCGGGTAACCCCAGGCCTGTTCCAGTTCCGGCATGAACCTGAAGTTCATGCCCCACACGCCCGCCAGCACGGTCGGGGCGGCGAAGATCGCGGCCCAGGAGGACACCTTCTTGGCCTGCACGCTCTGCTCGAGCGAGACCTCGGTGGCCCGCTCGGAGGCCAGCGTCATGGCCAGCGAGAGGGCGTTGCTGAGGGTCGAGTGCATCTCGGCCGCGTGCGCGTCCACGCGGCGGGCGTGGTCCTGGACGTCGCGCAGCAGCGCCTCCAGTAGCGCCCGACGACGCCGGTGCTCGCCGCCGCGGGCGGCGTCGCCGGTGGGGCGGGCCGGGTCGGGAGTCGCCGCCGTGCCTGGCCCCGCTCCGGGCCCCGCCTCGGCCCAGCCGGGGGAATCCGCCTCCGGCGAGCGCCCGTCGGCCGCGGCGCTGCCCTCGCCGAGCAGGAGCAGGGGATCGGTCCCCGAGAGGGACTTCCGGGCCGCCGTCAGCAGCGTCTCCAGCGGGGAGACCACGCGCTGGAAGCGCCCGACCTGCCGCGAGAGCTTGTAGATGCGCGCGGCAACATCATCCTCGGAGCGCGAGAAGAGCGAGTCGTCGATCTGGTCGATGTCCTCGGCCAGGCCGTCCAGGACCGGCTGGTAGCCGTCCACCACGTCGTCGAGCAGGGCGTAGCCCGCCCCGCGCGGACCCAGCGCCGCCAGCGCGGGCGAGGCCTTGACCCGCTCCAGCGCCTCGGTGGGCGGCGGCGTGTCCGGCGAGCGCCGGGAGATGAGGAAGTCGCGGCCGAGGTAGAGATCCAGCTCGCCGAGGAGGACCTCCTCGGAGGCGTCGTCGTAGCGCGCCGGGTGCAGCACCATGAAGGCGTGCTGGCCGTAGCGTTCAAGCTTGGTTCGCTGCTCCTGCTCGCGCATGTCCTCGACGGCCAGGCGGTTGAGGGCCAGCGTGCTCGTGAGGTGGTGCCACTCCTCGTCCGAGGGGCTCAGGACCTCCACCCAGACCCAGGCCTGCTGGGCCTTGGCCCGCTCCAGCGCGCCGGCCAGGTCCCCGCCCAGGTCCGTGGCCACACCGTCGGCAAAGAGCGTCACGCGCTCGGGATGCCCGCTGCCTTGCCCCACCGAAGGCCTCCTGACCCGCGCCGGATGCCGGGCGAATCCCGGTCCTGGCCTCAGTCTGCCATCGCGGCGGCGCCCGGGGGCATCAGCCCTGCCTATGGCCCCCATCGGGAGCCGCTGACTGCCCAAACGTGACGCGCGCCACAAAGCTGGACCCAGAGCCGGAGCCCTCCACGGAACCGGCGAAACCACAGCCCCCGTCACGGACCCCAAGGAGCTCTCATGACCAAGACCAGCTTCAGCGTCAACGGCCGCACCTTCGAGCACGACGGCACGCCCGTCGTCGTGATCTGCATCGACGGCAGCGAGCCGGCCTACCACCACGAGGCCATCAAGGCCGGACGCATGCCCTGGCTCAAGGAGCTCCTCGAGTCCGGCCGCGGCTCCAGCTGGGCCGCGCACTGCGCCATCCCCACGCTGACCAACCCCAACAACATGTCGATCGCCACGGGCCGCCCGCCGGCCTTCCACGGCATCAACGGCAACTACATCCTTGATCCGGAGACGGGCGAGGAGGTGCTCATGAACGATCCGAAGTTCCTGCGCACCCCCACCCTCTTTGCCGCGGCGCTCGCCGCGGGCCTCGACGTCGCGATCGTCACCGCCAAGGACAAGCTGCGCCGCCTCCTCGCCTCCGGCGTCACGGAGCCGGGCCTGGACCCGAACGGCTCCGGCGAGTACGTCACCCCCGCCAAGACCGGCATCTGCTTCTCCGCCGAGAAGGCCGACACGGTCACGCTGGAGGGCAACGGCATCGAGAACGCCCTGGAGCTGGTCGGCATGGAGCTGCCGAGCGTCTACTCCGCCGAGCTCTCCGAGTTCGCCCTCGCCGCGGGCGTCAAGATCCTCGAGCGCGACCGCCCCGACGTCATGTACCTGACGCTCACCGACTACATCCAGCACAAGAACGCCCCAGGCACACAGGTCGCCAACGACTTCTACGCCATGGTGGACAAGTACGCCTCGCAGCTGGACGCGCTCGGCGCCGTCGTGGCCATCACGGCCGATCACGGCATGAGCCCCAAGCACCACGCCGACGGCAGCCCGCGCGTCATCTTCCTCGAGGAGGAGGTCAACCGCCTCATCGGCGTGGAGGAGGACGGCACCGACGCCGGCGCCCGCGTGATCCTGCCGATCAACGACCCCTACACGGTCCACCACGGCGCCCTCGGCTCCTTCGCCAACATCCACCTGCCCGCCGGCGCGGACCGCGCCTCCATCATCGAGTCGCTGCGCGGCATCGAGGGCATCACCCACGTCTTCCCCGCCGAGGAGGCCGCCGAGCGCTTCGCGATGCCGCTTGATCGCATCGGCGACATCACCGTCATCTCCGACAAGGTCACGGCCCTGGGTCGCTACCGTGCCTGGCACGACCTCAGCAACCTCGAGGTCCCCCTGCGCAGCCACGGCGGCCTCGGCGAGCTGGACATCCCGTTCCTCATCAACCGCGCGCTGGCCGCCCCCGAATCCACCCACTCCACGGGCCCCGATGGGCAGCAGGCGCTGGTGCACAACTACGACGCCTACTGGGTCGTCACCACGCACGTCACCGAGGCGGCCGTCGCCGCCCGCTGAGTCAGGCCGGCGGGGCCCGTTGACTCGACGGGCCCCGCCTCCCAGCCCGGGCGCGCGCTACTAGCAGGGACGCGTCCGGTCCCCGTTCGGCCCACCGAACCCTGCTGCTTCCCCCTTGGACCCTGGAAGGACCTCGCATGTCCGATCGTGGTACCTCAGAAGTCATTGCAGATCCGCCGGAGCGCCCGGCACCCTCCCAGCACGACGGCGCCACCGGCGCCTCCCAGCCCCTCCTCACCCAGGCGGGCGAGGGCACCCAGCCCGACGCCGCGGCGTCGGGCATCGGGGCAGGCAAGAGCCGGACGCGGCGCCAGGAGCTGCACAAGTGGCAGATGCGCATCTTTGCGCTGTCCTGGCTGACCTACGCGGCCTTCTACTTCCCCCGCAATGCCATGTCCGCCGCCAAGGTGGGCGTCCTCGAAGAGGGCTTCATGGACAAGGCCCAGCTGGGCGTCCTGGACTCCGTCTACCTCGCCGCCTACGCGGCGGGCCAGTTCATCTGGGGCGCGGTGGCCGAGCGCTTCGGCACCCGCGTGGTGGTGACGGGCGGCCTCATCATGGCCGGCGTCGCCGCCCTGTTCATGGGCATCCTGCCCGCCGTGTGGATGTTCATACCGGCTATGCTCGCCATGGGCCTGGCCCAGTCCACTGGATGGTCGGCGCTCTCGAAGAACATCGCGAGCTTCTTCTCGGTGAAGGTCCGCGGCCGGGCGATGGGCTTCTTCTCCACGTCCTACGCCTTCGGCGGCCTCGTGGCCGCCCCGGTGGCCGGCTTCTTCGCCTACCAGGTCTTCCACACGTGGCGCGCAGCGTTCTTCGTCGGCGCGGCCGTGGTCCTGCTGACCGTGGTGCTCTTCGTCATCTTCCAGCGCAACCACCCCGCCGAGGTGGGGCTGCCGGACATCGACGACTCCGACGGCGACCTCGATTCCCCGTACCAGCACCGCGGACGCACCCGCGCGCCCATGCCGGTGGTGCACGTGGACGGCAAGAAGTTCAGCCCCGCGCTGCTCTTCGCGGCGGTCAAGCAGGACCCCATGGTCCTCAAGCTCGGCATCGTCTACTTCCTGCTCAAGCCGGCCCGCTACGCCGTGCTCCTGTGGGGCCCCGTGCTCGTCATGGAGGCCATCCCGGGCACCACGGCCCTCACCGCCGTTTTTGTCCCCATCGCCTTCGGCGTGGCCGGCATCGTGGCGCCGATCGCCATCGGCTGGGCCTCCGACCGGCTCTTCGGTGCCAGGCGCGTGCCGCCGACGATCATCGCGCTTGGCCTGCTCGTGGTGTCCCTGGCCCTGTGGGGCCCTGCCTCCGCGACCGGTTCCGTGGTGGTGGTCGCGGCGCTGCTGGCCCTGGTTGGCCTCACCGCCTACGGCGCCGACGCCATGGTCTCCGGCGTGGCCGCCGTGGACTTCGGCACCTCCAAGTACGCGGCGGGCGCCACGGGCTTCATCAACGGCTGCGGCTCCATTGGCGCCATCCTGGGCGGCCTGCTGCCCGGCTTCATGAGCGGCACCGCCCTCTTCTACGGCTTCGCCGGGGCGGCCCTCGTGGCCGCGCTGATCCTGCTGCCCAGCTGGAACCAGCGCCCCGCGAACGCCTGATCCCTTCCCCTCGTTTTCCCCTTTCGACAGGAGTCACCATGTCCATCACCGACACCCTCTCCGTCACCCTGGACGTGCTTCCGCCCGCCGGCACCGAGCAGGTGCCGCTGCAGCTGAACTTCATCGACGGCCACTGGAGCGCCTCCGAGTCGGGGGCCACGTTCCCCAAGGCGAACCCGGCCGACCTCTCCGATCACATCGGCGACTTCGCGGACTCCACCGCTGCCGATGCGGACGAGGCGATCGAGGCGGCCAAGCGGGCGCAGCCGGCCTGGGACGCCCTCGGCACCATCAAGCGCGGCGAGATCCTCTACCGCGCGGCCGAGCTGCTCACGGAGCGGATCGAGACGGTGGCTGACGCGGTCTCCCGCGAGCAGGGGAAGACGCGGGCCGAGGCGCGCGGCGAGGTCAAGCGCGCCGTGGACATCATCCGCCTCACCGCGGGGGAGGGGCGGCGCCTGCACGGCTCCACCCTCCCCGCGGACGAGGACCGCTCCCTCGCCATCACGTGGCGCAAGCCCATCGGCGTGGTCGGCCTCATCACGCCCTGGAACTTCCCGCTGGCCATCCCGGCCTGGAAGATCGCCCCGGCCCTGCTCTCCGGCTGCACGGCCGTCATGAAGCCCTCGCCCCTGGCTCCGCTCTCCTCGGCACTCCTGGTGCAGGTCTTTACCGACGCCGGCGTCCCGGCGGGCGTCCTGAACCTGGTCCAGGGCGACTTTGCCCCGGGCTCCCGGCTCTCCGAGTCCCCCGACGTCAAGGGCATCTCCTTCACGGGCTCCCTCGGCGTGGGCCTGGCGATCCAGAAGGCCACGGCCCCGCGCCTGGCCCGCACGCAGCTGGAGCTGGGCGGCAAGAACGCGCTCATCGTCCTGGAGGACGCCGACCTGGACTCGGCGGCCGCGGCGATCGTGGCCGGCGCGTTCGGGCAGGCCGGTCAGCGCTGCTCGGCCACGAGCCGCGTGGTGGTGCAGGCCTCGGTCCGCGAGTCCCTTGTCTTGCGGGTCCTGGATCGGATCGCGCAGCTGCGCATCGGCGACCCGCGGGCCGAGGGCACCACCCTGGGTCCCGTGGTCAACGAGGACCGCCTCAACGCGTGCCTCACGGCCGTGAACCAGGCCGTGGCCGACGGCGCGGTGCTGCGGGCCGGCGGACGCCGCGCCACGGGCGGCGGGCTCGCGGAGGGCTGGTACATGCAGCCCACCGTGCTCACCGAGGTGGCCTGGGACTCCGAGCTGGCGCAGGAGGAGGTGTTCGGTCCCGTGCTTTCAGTGGTGGACGCCGAGGACTTCGACGACGCCATGCGCATCGCGAACTCCGTCAAGTACGGCATGTCGGGGACGATCTTCACGAACAACCGCGCGCACATCTTCGATGCCTTGAACCGCTTCGAGGCCGGCATGCTGCACGTGAACCGTCCGGGCGTGGGTGCCTGGCCGCACCTGCCGCACATGGGCGCCAAGCTCTCCCAGTACGGCGCCCCCGAGTGCTCCGAGCAGACCTTCGAGTTCTACACGGAGTGGCGCTCCGCCTGCATCGCCTTCCCTTAAGGCGTAACGGGCACGGGCGGGGCGAGGGACGGAACCTAGGGTCGGCTCATGCAGGTCAACATGCAGTCTCTGAAGATCTTCCTCACCGTGGTGGAGACGGGTTCGCTCTCCGCCGCGGCTAGGGAGCTCTACATGAGCCAACCCTCCGTCTCCGCCCACGTCCGCCAGCTGGAGACCTCGCTCTCCGCCCGGCTCCTTGACCGCGGCCCCTCCGGGGCGGCGACCACGGCCGCCGGGGACGTCCTGGCCGAACGGGCCAGGGACGTCCTGGAACTCCTCGACGCGTTGGACGACGACGTCGCGGAGGCCCAGGGCAGGGCCGATCAGCGCCTGGCCCTGGGAGGGACCTCGACGCTCGGGAACTACCTACTTCCCCGCGTGCTTTCCCGCTTCCAGGAGTCCCACTCCCTGGTCCCGGGGCGCGGCGTCCGCGCCGAGCTGCGCGTGGGCAACGCGGAGCAGGTCACGAGCTGGGTCCTGGCCGGTGAGGTGTCCGTGGCGCTCATGGCGGGGGAGGTCTCGCACGAGGCGCTCGTCTGCCAGCCCATCTTCGACGAGGCGATGGTCCTGGTCTCGGCCCCCACGCACCGGCTCGCCGGGCGCGTGGCCGGCCCCGAGGACCTGACCTCCGAACGCTTCATCCTGCGGGAGGTCGGCTCGGCCACCCGGCAGCAGCAGGAGGAGGCGCTCGAGGCCTGGAACTTGGCCCAGGCGCCCGCCTGGACCGTGTGGGGCTCGGAGGCCGCCGGCGAGGCGGTCCGCTCCGGGCTCGGCCTGGCCCTCGTCTCCGAACACGTTGTTGCCAGGGACCTCCGCTCCGGAGACCTGGCCCGCATCCGCATCCAACCCGCCCCGGCCCGCCGGCCCGTCACGCTCGTGACCCTGGCACTGGGACGCCTGACCCCGGTGGAAGAGCAGTTTGTCCACCTCCTGACCAACACCACCTCCTGGCCCGTGGGCTAGGGCTCGTTCGCACCGCTCTCGCGGCGCCGGCGGGCACCCGAAGCAAAGGAAGCAGTCATGGAGCAGAACCGTCACAGCGACCTCATCGTGGTCGGCGCCGGCATCGTTGGCCTGGCCCACGCCTACGAGGCCCACCGCCAGGGCCTGAGCGTGCGCATCATCGAGCGCGACGCCCGCCCCAACGGGGCCTCGATCCGCAACTTTGGGCACTGCTGCATCACGGCGCAGGGCCAGGAGTGGCTGGACGTGGCCTATCGCTCGCGCGAGGGCTGGATCTCCGCCGCTAAGGACGTGGGCTTCTGGGCCCCCGAGGCCGGCGCCCTGGTGGTGGCGCGCACCCAAGCCGAGCTCGCCGTCGTCGAGCAGTTTGCCGCCGCCCGCGGCAGCGAGGCGGCCCAGCTCCTGAGCGCACCCGAGCTCGTGGCCCGGCTGGGCCGCGAGGGGCAGGCCGATCCCTCGATCGTGGGCGGCGCGTTCCTGCCGGCGGATCTGCGCGTCGACCCGCGCGTCACGGCGCCCTCCATCGCCGACTGGCTGCAGGCGCAGGACGGCGTGGAGATCGAGTGGCGCACCACGGTGGGCCACGTGGCCGACGGTGTGGTCTCCACCTCGCGGGGCGAGTTCACCGCCTCCGACGTGTTCGTCTGCGTCAACCACGACATGGACTACCTCTACCCCGATCTGGCCGATCGCTGGCAGGTGCGCCGCTGCGCCCTGCAGATGGCGCTGGCCTCGCCCGTGGACGGGTACACGCTGGAGTCGGCCGTGCTCACGGGCACCTCGCTGACCCGCTACGACGGGTTCGGGGAGCAGCCGGGCATCGCCGCCGTGCACGCCGAGCTGGCGGCGCAGGCGCCCGAACTCGTGGACATGGGTGCCAACGTCATGTTCACGCGCCGCCCCGACGGCACCGTGATCCTCGGCGACTCGCACGTCTACGGGCCCACCATCGCGCCGTTCACCGACGAGTGGGTGACGGACGGCCTGGTCGGCGAGATCGGCAAGGTCATCGGCACGGACTTCAACGTGGTGCAGCGCTGGCAGGGGATCTATGCCTCCTCGCCGCTGACCAACGTCGTGGATGAGCGGGTGGACGACCGCACCCGCGTCATCTCGGTGACCTCGGGCATCGGCATGACCCTCAGCTTCGGCCTGGCCGCGCGCTCCTTCGCGCTCGTCTAGGCCGATCAGGCGCCCATCACGGCTGGGGAGCCCGGGGCGCCACCGGTGGCCGGCTCATGCGGGGCCGGCCACCGCCACAAGCAGGCGCCGGGTGGGGGAGATTCTGGGCCGAACGGTCCCCACCCGGCGCCGATGAGTGCGCGGGACGCGTGGTGGCGGTCCGCGCCGTGCAACGGTTCTTGCCGCTGAGTCGGGCTTCTGGCGCACGGCGGTCCATCGCCGTAGCCTGATCGCACTCATCGGCAACCACGGGGTGGCGAACATGCGTGCAAGGGACCGGGGCATCATGCTGGGTGTCTCTGCGGGCATCATGCTGGGCGTGGGAGCCTGGGCCCTGACGGTGGGTGGTGCCGGCGCCGCCGGGCAGGGCAGCGACGGCCGCACCGTCGTCGAGGGGCCCCGGCAGCAACAACAAGAGCCGCTCTTGCCGGGCGATTGCACGCCTGCGGGCTCGGACGGCGGGGTGATCTGCCGCGGAACGGGCGGCCCGCCCGCCGATCAGAAGCAGCCGGGGGAGATGATCAGCCCCGAACAGGCCGAGCAGAACCTGAAGAAGATGCAGGACCGCCTGCCGGAGGGCTGAGCCGCTCAGCGCTCCACGAGGATCCCGTCCTCGTCGGAGAAGAGCCGCTTGCCGGGAACGAACGTCACGCCGCCGAACTCCACGGGCACGTCCACCTCGCCCGCGCCGGCCTTGGCCGACTTGCGCGGATTGCTGCCCAGCGCCTTCACGCCGAGGTCCAGTTCGGCCAGCGCGAGACGGTCGCGGACCGGGCCGTTGATGACCACGCCGGCCCAGCCGTTCGCCACCGCGGAGGCGGCGATCATGTCGCCCATGAGGGCCGAGTTCAGCGATCCGGCGCCGTCCACCACGAGCACCGCGCCGTCCCCCGGCGTGGCCAGGGTCGACTTCACGAGGCCGTTGTCCTCGAAGCAGCGGATGGTGCGGATCGGGCCCTCGAAGGCCGCCCTGCCGCCCAGATTCTGCAGCTGCAGAGGGAGCGAGGCAAGCTCCTCGCCGCGCTCGTCGTACAGGTCGGCCGTGCTCGTCATGTCACTCCCAGGGGCGTCGTTGCGGATCCTGCCCCCATCCTGCCCGGCGCCCGGGCGCCGAGGCGAGCATGCGTCGTCGGGCCTTCGGTTCGGGACCCGGCCGACGGTGGCGCGTTGCCCCTGGCCATTGCGCCCATTGGCGCGTTACGGGGGTAGAGCGGCGCGCCGGGGCGGGGGGACCCCCGGCGCGCGGGGGCGGGGGGG
>JALAHE010000035.1 GCA_022712075.1 Galactobacter sp. | reverse complement strand
TGAGGACGGCGCGCGCGGCTGGCGCAACTTCGTCTCCCCCACGGTCAGCGGCGCCGAAGTGACCGTGACCGTCGACGGGCGTTCGTTCACGGTCCGCGCCGATCGCGGCGGCGTCGTGGATGCAAGGGTCGCCGTGGAGCTGGCCCCGGGCTGGCACCCAGTGCAGCTGCAGGTCGAGGGCAGCGAGCGCGCCACGGCAGCGGCCTTTGTCGTGGCGGAGGACGAGACGTTTGGCGTGGTCTGCGACGTGGACGACACCGTGGTGGTGACGGCGTTGCCGCGGCCCATGCTCGCCGCCTGGAACTCCTTTGTGCTGGACGAGCACGCCCGCAACCCCACCCCCGGCATGGCGGTGCTGCTCGACCGCATCACGGGCCAGCACCCCGCAGCGCCCACGCTCTACCTCTCCACGGGGGCCTGGAACGTGAACCTGGCGCTGACCCGCTTCCTCGGGCGCAACCTCTACCCGGACGGGGCGCTGCTGCTGACCGACTGGGGGCCCACGCCCGGGCGGCTCTTCCGCTCCGGAACGCAGCACAAGGTGGACAATCTGCGCCGGCTCGCGAGCGAGTTCCCGCACATCAAGTGGCTGCTCATCGGCGACGACGGTCAGCACGACCCGGAGATCTACGCCGAGTTTGCCCGCCGCTACCCGCAGAATGTGCGGGCCATCGTCATCCGGCAGCTCACGCCGTCGCAGGCCGTCATGGCCGGCGGCCGCAGCGCAGGCATCATGAAATCGACCCCGGGCATCCCGTGGGTCTACGCGCCGGACGGCGGCCGGATCGCCGCGCGCCTGGAGGACCTTGGCCTCCTCGCGCCGCCGCCGCAGCCCGACGCGGATAGGGAGGAACACTAGGTGAGTCGCGTCAGCGTCGACATCGCCCTGCGCTGGGCGGACATGGATGCCTATGGGCATGGCAACAACGTCAACCAGGTGCGCCTGATGGAGGAGGCCCGCGTGGCAGCCTTCGGCGTGCCGGGCGGGACCGGAGAGCCGGTGGGTCGCCCCGGCAAGGTCGACCTCTTCGAGAACGTCGGCGAGCACATCCTGATCCTCGTGGTGGATCACTCGATCAGCTACGTGGCCCAGCTGCCCTATCGCGATGTGCCGGTGCGGATCGAGGTGTGGATCGATCAGGTCAAGGGCGCCTCCTTCCGCGTGAACTACGAGTTCTTCGACGGCCACACGGGCGAGCTGACGACGCGCGCCACCACCACGCTTGCCCTGTTCGACGACGAGACGCAGCGCCTCGTGCGACTTCCCGCCGAGCACCGCGCGGCCTTCAAGGCCTACTCCGACGACGCCCAGGTGAGCGCGTGAGGCCCGCGGGCCCGGGCCGGCCGGCGCGCCCCGCCCGCCCGCAACAAGTGGCGACGGTGCTCGCGAGCACCCGGATCAGCGAGCACCTGGTCCGCCTGACCCTCGGCGGCCCCGGCCTGGACGGCTTTGAACCTAAGGACGTCACTGACCAGTACGTGAAGTTCCTCTTTGCCGACCCGGCGCTGGGGCTGACGCCTCCGTACGATCTGGACGCGATCCGCGCGCAACACGGCTCCGAGGGCGTGCCCGTGCGCCGCACCTACTCCGTGCGCGCCGTGCGCCGCTCCGAGGCGGGAACCGAGATCGACGTCGACTTCGTGGTTCACGGCGAGGACGGACTCGCGGGCCCCTGGGCCGCCGCGGCCGTTCCCGGTGACGTCGCCTGCTTCTCCGGGCCGGGCGGCAAGTACGCGCCGGAGCCCGGGGCGTGGCACCTGTTGGCCGGGGACGAGGCGGCCCTGCCCGCCATCGCCGCGGCGCTCGAGGGGATGGGTCCGGGCGAGCGCGGCGTTGCCGTGCTCGACGTCGCCGGGCCGGGCGACCGGCTCGACCTCGCCGCTCCCGCCGGCGTTGAGCTGCGCTGGGTGGAGCGGGGCGGCGCTTGGACGCCGGCTTCCTCCCGCCTCGAGGAGGCGGTGCGCGCCGTCGAACTCCCCGAGAATCTGGCCGGCGTGCGGGCCTTTGTTCACGGCGAGCGGGAGACCATGAAGTCCCTGCGTGCCTACCTCGTGGGGGAGCGCGGGCTGGAGCGCTCGCAGCTCTCGCTCTCGGCGTATTGGGCCTACGGGCGGGCCGAGGACACCTTCCAGGCGGAGAAGCGCGAGCCGATCGGGAAGATCTTCCCCGAGGACGCCTGAGCCCTTTTTGTGACGCGCCTCACCGTGCCCTAGCATGGTGGGGCGCGTCACGCCCATCCGCTGCACGCGCGCCGAAGCCTTCACAAGGAGCCTCGCCGTGACAGCACGCCCCCTGCAGCCAGCCTTCTCCGGCCGCGCCCTGTTCCTGCGTTCTGTCCCGGCGTGGGTGGGCGTGAGCCTCGTGGCGCTCGTGCTCGGCGCGTGGGCCCTGGCCTCCGGCGCGCCGTCGCACGCAAGCGCCTGGGCCGGGCTGGCCCTGGGCGCCTCGCTCCTCGTGGGGCTGGGCAGCGCCCTCTCCGCGGCGGAGCGCACGCGCTTCCGCCTCGCCGTCGTGACGATGATCGGCGCGCTCGGCGGCGCCGGGCTCATCGCCGCGGCCTACGCGCTCTGAGCTCCACGGCCCGCGCGGCGGCCGCCTACGGCGCCGCCGCCGCCGAGTACGCGCGGCTGCTTCCCGATCTGTCCTTTGAGGCGGCGTCCGACGTCGCGTGGTTGCGTCATTGGGCCCGGCTCGCCTCCGCGCTGGCGCCGCTGCCGGTCGTGGACGCCGGCTGCGGGACCGGTCGCCTGCTGCCCTTTCTCCGCGCGAACGGGCTCGGCCCGGTCATCGGGGTGGATCCGAGCGAGGGCATGCTCGAGCAGGCGAGGGCCGCCCATCCCGAGGGGGAGTGGCGCGCCGGCAGCCTCGAGTCCCTTCCGTTCCCGGACGGCTCCGCGGGCGGCGTGCTCGGGTGGTACTCGATGATCCATCTGGAGGCCAAGGAGCTGGCCGCCGCCGCCCGCGAGTGCTCCCGCGTGCTGGCGCCCGGTGCGCCGGTGCTGTGGGGCTTCCATAGCGGGGCGGCCGACGCGCCGTCGCGACACCTGGTCGTGGACGGCGAGCCGCTCGTGGTGCGCGCGCTCCCGGTGCCGGTGGTGGCCGCGGCCCTCGTGGCCGCCGGGCTCGAGCTCGTGGCCTCGGGACTGCGCCCGGCCCGGCCTGCCGAGCGTGCGGCGCAGGGCATGGTGCTCGCGCGGCTGCCGCGCTGACGGGGGCCTCTGCCACGATGGGGGCATGAACGAACGCTCCGACGGCTTCCGCCTCCTTCCCGTCCCGCCCGAGGCCGGGCGCTACCGCCAGCTGCGCGCCCTGTCCGGGTTGCGCCCCATCCCCCCGGCCCAGGCCGAACGCGCGATCGAGGGCACCTGGGCCTGGCGCAGCGTCGTCGACGCCGCGGGCGAGACCGTGGCGATGGGTCGCGTGGTGGGGGACGGCGGTTGGTACTTCCTCGTGGCGGACATGGCCACGCTGCCCGAGCACCAGGGCAAGGGGCTCGGCCGGGCCGTGCTTGTCTCGCTCCTGGAGGAGATTCGTGACCGTGCCGAGGAGGGAGCGTACGTGACGCTCACGGCCGATCCGCCGGGGCGCCGGCTCTACGAGTCGCTGGGATTCCGCGATGTGGCGCCCGGCGGCACCGGTATGTCGCTGCGGCTCTGAGACCCGCTGACCGCACCGGCCCTGGCCGCGGGGGAGGACAGCCCCTACCGTGGGTGCATGGAGAAGAACTGGGATCCGGAGGCGCCCGTGGAGCTGGCCGAGGCGAGTGAGCTGGGCGAGCGGCTCTCCGGCGCCTGGCAGGGCTACCTGAACGTGCAGCGCAATTCGCTCGAGCTTCCCCTCTCGGCGGGCATGCAGGCCGACAACTCGCTGCGGGAGCTGCCGGAGGCCACGTCGCTCTACATCGAGCCGACGCCGCCGCCGTTCGAAATCCCCACGATGCCCCAGGACAAGCGCTGAGCGCGAGGGACGCGGGTTCGGTCGTCGAGGTGGTGATCGACGGCGCGGCGGTCGACTCGATCGCTGCGTTCTACGCCCAGCTCAATGAGCAGCTGATGCGGGGCGAGGACTGGGAACTGGGACCGAGCCTCGATGCGCTCAACGACCTGCTGTACGGCGGCATCGGCGCGCTGGCCGGGTCCGCGCGGCAGCGCTGGGTGATCACCGAACACGCCGCGATGGCCGCCGCGCTGGGGGTCGAGACCACGCTGGAATGGCTGCTGGCCAAGCTGGACCCGCAGGGCCCCTTCGACCGCCCCGCGATCCGGGAGCAGCTCGCGCGCCTGGAGGCGACCGGCCACGAGACCTACTTCGAGCTCGTCCTCTCGGTGTTCGCCGACCACCCGCAGGTCGAGCTGCTCTTGCGCTGAGGCCGGATGGCGGGCCTCGCGGGCCACCCCGGAAGGATCTTTCAGCTTTCTTGGCGCGTGACCCATCCGCACGCGCATCCGCTCCGAACGGAGGGCATCAACCATCACGATCCCCTCTCTTAGGAGTGATTCAGATGTTCTCGAAGCTCACGATGAAGACCACGGCCCTCGGGCTCGGCGCCGCCGCACTGGCCCTGAGCCTGGCGGCCTGCAGCTCCAACGCCTCGACCCCTGCCTCCTCGAGTGCGACCAGCTCGTCCGCAGCGAGCGCGCCGTCAAGCTCGAAGGCAACCATGGATCACAGCACCATGGGCTCGAGCTCGGCGGCGGCCGCCGCGCTGGTTCCCGTCAGCACGGGGGATCCGTTCTCCGACGCCATGACCGCGGCGAGCCACATGCCCATGACGGGTCAAACCCTCGCCGATGGCATCGTGAAGGCCGCCGGCATCAAGGGCGACCCCGATTCGGATGCTGCCGGCCTGCGCGCCGCGCTGACCTCCAACCTCCAGGAGCACGTCTACCTCGCGGGCATGGGCGTCGCCACTGCGTACACCAAGGGCGCCGACTCGGCGGAGTTCAAAGCGGCCGCCGCCGCGATCGACAAGAACGCCGTGGCCCTGGCCGACATGGTCGGGACGCTTGACCCGAAGATGAAGGACCCGGTGCTCAAGGTGTGGCGCGCCCACATCGGCTACTTCGTCGATTACGCGGTCGCCGCGAAGAAGGGCGACAAGGCGGGCAAGGCGAAGGCGCAGGCCGAGCTGAGCCAGTACACCAAGGACGCGGGAGCCGCGCTCTCCGGCCTCGCCAAGGGCAAGATCAGCGCCGCCGATGTCACCGAGGGACTGGTCCACCACGTGGCCTCGCTCTCCGAGGCCATCGATGACCTGGCCGTCGGCAAGACGGAGGCCTACTCGAAGCTGCACGCCGCGGCCTCGCACGGCGGCGACTTCATCGCCAAGCTGGCCAACGCCCTGGCCGTGGGCAACGGCATCAAGGGCGACGCCCTGGACGATGCCTCGACGCTGCGCACCACGCTGGCCACGGGCCTGCAGGAGCACGTGTACCTCGCGTCCGTGGCGGTCTTCGTTGCCTACACCTCCGAGGGCGGCACGGATTCCGCGGCCTTCAAGGCGGCGGCAGGGGCCCTGGATCACAACTCGCAGGCGCTGGCCGAGGCCATCGGTTCCGTGGCAGGCAAGGAGAAGCAGGAGGCGTTCCTGACCCTGTGGCGGGAGCACATCGGCTACTTCGTCGACTACGCCAACGCCGTGGCGAAGGGCGACTCCGCCGGCACCGCTAAGGCCCTCGAGGAGCTGAACGAGTACCGCCCCAAGGCCGGGGCGTTCTTCGAGGAGATCAGCAAGGGCGAGCTGAAGGCCGACGCCATCGCCACGGGGCTCGGTGAGCACGTGACGACGCTGGCCGGGGCCATCGACTCGCTGAAGAAGGCCTTGGTCGGCTGATCCCCTGCCGACCCTCCCTCTGTCGCCGCGCCGCTCCCTCCCCCGGGGACCGGCGCGGCGACGGTGCCACCCCCATCGCCCACGTACGAGCGGAGGCACCCTAGGATGACCGCCATGACGGAACGCAACGCCTGTCCGCTCCCGGACCCGAGGTTTCGGTCGCAGCGCGCGACCGAGGCCGAGGAGCTCGGGGTGCTGGTTGAGCGTTGCGCCGCAGGGGACCGCGAGGCCTTCGCCGGGCTGTACCAAGTGGTGGCTCCGATCGTGCACGGTGTGTGCCGCAGGCTCATGGTGGATCGGGGGCTCGCCGAGGAGACCGCGCAAGACGTCATGGTGGAGCTGTGGTCCAAGTCGGGCGGCTACCGGCCGGAGCGCGGCACGGTCTTCGCGTGGGCCGCCACGGTGGCCCACCGCCGGGCGGTTGATCGGATCCGCAGCGAGGTTTCCCGCCGGCGCCGCGAGGGGGCGCTGCCCGAGGAACGCGAGCTCGACGGCACCGATGACGCGCTCTTGCGCGAGGAGGACAAGCGACGGGTGCGCGAGTGCCTGGAGACCCTCACGGAGCTCGAAAGCCAAGCCGTCGCCCACGCTTACTACGACGGGCTCAGTTACGCGGAGGTGGCCAGGCGGCTCGCCTCGCCGCTGCCCACCATCAAGAGCCGCATCAGATCCGGATTGACCCGACTACGTGGATGTTTGGAGGGAAGCTGACATGAGCCCCATGAGCAATGAACGCCGCGACGAACTCCTCGTCGGGCTCGCGCTGGATTCCCTCGACGCTCCGGAGGACATCGCCGAGGCCCGCCGCCTGCTCCACACGGACCCGGCGGCCGCCGCCGACCTGGATCGATTCCGCGAGACCGCGGCGGAGCTGGCGCGGCTGAGCGCCGTGCCCCCGCCGGCCGGCGGCCTCGAGGACGCGCTGCGGCGCATCGACGCCCTCGAGGCAAGCCCTGATCCCGGTGCGGCGCCAGCCGGCGCCGAGCCCGCCCCGCGCGGAACGGACGGCGGCCCGGCGGAGCCCACCACCGAACTTCCCGACGGCGTGCTGGCCTTCCGCCCGCGGCGCCGGCTGGCCCCGTGGATCGCCGCGGCGGCGGCCGTCGCCATCGCCGTGCCGTCCATCGGGATCGCCGTGGCCCAGCATCAGCGCGCGGTCGTGGCCGAGGCGGGCAACGCTCGCATCATGGAGCTGCTGAGCCAGCCGGGGGCCAAGCTCTCGAGCGCCACCCTCGCCTCCGGACAGGGAAGCCTGACTGTGGTCTCCGGCGCCAGCGGCTCCGAGATCATCACCCGCGAGCTGCCGGGCACCGGCGCGGACCGCACGTATCAGCTGTGGACCATCCAGGCCGGCGGCAAGCCGGTCTCGGCCGGGCTCGTGGGAGGCGGCGACGCCATCAAGTCGGTGGGCTCCCAGGCCGCCGGGACCGTCGTCGCCATCACGCTTGAGCCGGCCGGCGGCTCCCAGCAGCCCACGCAGGAGCCGGTCGCCGCGGTGACGCTGGGCTAGCCTCAGGCCGCCCGCGCCGGGCGGACGGGGCCAACCCGAAGCCGGCCCGCGACGTCGAGCACCTCAACTGGGGTGCCGTAGACCTCGCTGAGCACCGCGGCGTCGCACACGGAGGAGACCGCGCCGGAGGCGCGGACTCGGCCGTGCTGCAGCAACAAGAGCGAGTCGGCATAGGACGCCGCTGCGTCGAGATCGTGCAGCACCACGCCCACGGCGGCGCCGCGCGCCGCGAGGGTGCGCATGAGCCCGAGCGTCGCCTCGGCGTGCGCCACGTCCATCGCGGAGGTCGGCTCGTCCAGCAAGATCACCGAGCCCTCGGCCACGGGGGTGGCCTGCGCGATCACGCGGGCCAGGGCGGCGCGCTGGCGCTCGCCCCCGGACAGGGTCGTGATGTCGCGCTCGGCGAGGGCCGTGAGCCCCGTCAGCTCGAGGGCATCGTCCACGGCCGAGGCGTGGTCGGCGCGCACCTTGCGCCACGGCGTGCGGCCCATCTCCACGACCTCGCGGACCGTGAAGGCGAAGGCCACGCCGGAGTCTTGCGGCATCACAGCGCGGCGGCGGGCCGCCTCGGCCGCCGGCACGCGGTGGGACTCGCGGGTGCCGAGGTGCACGGTGCCTGAGCTCGGCTTGAGCTGGCCGGAGGCCACGGCCAGGAGCGTCGACTTGCCTGCACCGTTGGGGCCGATCACGGCCGTCACGGTGCCGGACTCGAGGCGCAGGTCCACGGCGTCGATGAGCTTGCGGCCCTCGATCGCCACGGGCGCGGCGGAGACGGTCAGTGCGGTGCTCATGCTGCGGCTCCCGGTCGCTTGAGGGTCCGGCGCAGGAGCACCAGGAACAGGGGACCGCCCACGAGGGCGGTGAAGATGCCCACCGGCAGGTCTCCGAAGGGGATGACGGTGCGGGCGGCGATGTCGGCCAGGCCCAGCAGCACCGCGCCGCCGAGCGCGGAGAGCGGCACGAGGTAGCGGTGCGAGGGGCCAACGATGAGGCGCAGGGCGTGGGGGACGATCAGGCCAACGAACGCGATGACGCCGGCAAACGCCACGGCCACGCCCGTCATGAAGCACACGAGCAGGATCGCCACGACGCGCAGCTTCTCCACGTCGATGCCGGAGGCCGCGGCGGAGCGGTCGCCGAGCGCCAGCACGTCGAGGCGGGAACGCAGGGCGAGGCAGCCGATGAAGCCAAGCGCAAAGACGGCGGCGGTCACGCCGACGCCCTCCCACGTGGCCCCGGAGAGCGTGCCCATCTGCCAGAAGATGATCTGCTCGCGCGAGCTCGTGTCGCCCATGAAGACGAGGAAGCTCGTGGCGGCGCCGGCCACGGCGTTGATGGCGATGCCGGTCAGGACCAGCGTCAGGACCACGGCCCGCCCGCCAGAGCGTGAGAGCGCCCAGACGACGCCCGTGATGACGAGGGCGCCGGCAAACGCGCCGGCCGGCAGCGTCCACGGCGCCGCCGCGGAGAAGCCGAAGACGATGGCGACGCACGCGCCGACCGAGGCGCCGGAGCTCACGCCGATGATGCTCGGCTCGGCGAGCGGGTTGGCGAAGAGCCCCTGCATCACGGTGCCGGCCACGGCCAGGCACGCGCCGACCAGGAGCGCCAGGAGCGTGCGCGGGAAGCGGATGGTCCACAGCGCGGCGTCCACGCGGTTGTTCAGCGGGTCGGCCCCGCCGAAGAGCACGCGGCCGATCGATTCGATGACTTGGGCCGGGGTGGTGGAGAACTGGCCGAGCGAGGCCGAGACAAGCACGACGGCGAGCAGCGCGGCGGTCAGGAGGCCGGCCGCGATGGCGGCGCGCAGGCCGCGGCGGGAGCGCCGGGCGGGCGCCGACACGCGGGTGCCCGACGGCGCGGGGGCGCCTTCCGTGCCCCGCGCCGGGGCCGGCGCGGGGCTGGGACCCGGCGCCGCGGCGTGGGGCACGGTGTCCTGGGCCGCGGTCACTTGGTGCCGTCCTGGGTGTAGATCTCCGTGGACACCGAAACAATAAAAAAAAAAATGCGCGGGCCGTAGGCCAGCAGCTGGCCGTCGGCGGCCGTGATGATGCGCTGGGTGGAGCCGGCGGTGGTGGCCGCCATGCCCGGGCGCTTGACGAGGCCCTCCACGCCGCCGGCGGACTTCACGCCGTCCTCCATGGCGAGGACGATCTCCGGGTCCAGGCTCACGAGCGATTCGGCGTTGGCTGGCTTCAGCTGCGTGATGCCGTTCTCGGCGGCCGAATCCTCGAGGCCGAGGGCGCCGATGATGTCGGAGGCCCCGTAGTCCTTGCCGAGGATGAAGAAGACGCCCGCCGTGCCGCGCACGTAGAGCACCACGGCGCGGGGGGCCTTGGGCGTGTTGGCCTTGAGGGCGTTGACGGTGGCCTTGGCCTTCTCCAGCTCGGCATCGGTGCGCTCGGCGAGGGTGTCGGCGGCCTCGGGCAGGCCCACGGCGTCGCCGACCTCCTCGATCGTGTCGTCGATCGAGTCGAGCGAGGGCGTCTGCTCGAAGCGCACCACGGTCACGCCGGCGTTCTCCAGCTGCGCGTACTTCTCCTCGGAGCCGATCGTGGTGTTCGTGAGGATCAGCGTGGGGTTCAGGTTCAGGACGGCCTCGGTGTTGAGGTCGTGGCCGGACTGTGTGACGACCGGCAGGCCCTTGATCGCCGCCTGCGTGTCCGAATTGGAGCGGCCAACGAGGTTCTTTTCCAGACCGAGCCCGATCACGGTGTCGGTCAACGTGCCGTAGAGGTCAAGGGCCAGGATGCGGTCCGTGGACTTCACGGTGATGGTCTTGCCGTTGGAGTCGGTGACCTTGGCCGGGAGGGTCGGCTTCGGGTCCTTCACGGCGGCCGTGACGTCCGGGACCGTGGCGGCCTGCGCCGGGCCGGTCAGGGAGAGCGCGTCGACGCCGGCCGGGCCAGCCGCGGAGCTGGAGGCGCCGGCTGTGGCCTGCGCGGAAGACGACGATGCCGTCGTCGGGGTCTCCGACGACGGCGCGGTGCTGGCCCCAGCACACGAGGCGAGCGAGAGGGCGGCCACGAGGGCCGCCGCAAGGGTGGCTGGCTTGCGATACAACACGATGACTTCTTGCTCTCTGTGTGGGTCAGCTGAGGCGGGACGAGGGTGAGGGAAAACGGGGGCGACGGCGCCCGCTCAAGGTGAGCGGGCGCCGTCGGGCCGTGATTAGCGCTGCGTTGCCGCAGACTTGCGGCGGGCGGCGAGGGTGATCGCCGCGGCGCCGAGCAGGGCCAGCAGGCCGGCGGTGCCGACCAGGTTGGCGGTGTTGTCGACGCCGGTCGAGGCCAGGGCCTCGTCGCCGCAGACGACCTTGGTGGTGGCAGCCGTGGCCTTGCCGACCGAGAGGGTCATGGAGTCCATGACCTGCCCGGCGTTGTAGAAGCCGGCGAAGGACTTGGCGCCAGCCGCCGTCAGCGTGACCGAAGCGCCGGAGAAGCCGGAGGCGGAACCGCCGGGGAACTTCACGTTGGCAAAGGTGACGTTGGAGGCTGAGAGGTCCTTGCCCTCCATGTCCTGGCTCTTGACGTTGGCGATGAGCACGGCCGAACCGGAACCCGTCACCTTGACGCGCAGGCCGGAGACCGTGGTGTCCATGAGGCCGTCGTGGCCGGTGAAGCGCACGGAGCCGGGGAAGGACACGGTGCCCGTGCCGTTCTCGGACAGCGAGCCGGAGCCAGCGCCCCACGTGAAGCCGGAGCCCGTGGAGGCTGCGCCGTTGCCCGTCGTGACCTGGCCCTTGGCGATGCCGCCCTTGACGTACGAGACGAAGGAGGACTTGACGCCCCAGCTGAGCGAGGCGCCGCCCGCGGTGGCGGGGACCTCGACGGTGCGGCACTGCTGCTGCGCCGTGCCGCCGGCGGACTCGGAACCGGTCTGCTCGGAGCCCTCGGAGGAGGTCTCCTCGTCATCCGTGCCGGCGTCGGTGTCCGTGTCCGTCGTGTCGTCGTCGTCCGTGGTGGTCGGCGTGGAGGCCTTCGCGTCGGCGTTGACGGCGACGGAATCGAGGGCGGTGCCCGCCTCGTAGAAGCCGGCCAGGGCCGGGACGCCGGCCTTGGTCAGCGTGGCCTTGGCGTCGCTCAGGACGAGCAGCTTGGAGGCGGAGACGGCGGCCTTGAAGCCGAGCGCGGCGTTGTTGAAAGTGAGGTTCTTGGCGTCGAAGCTCAGCGACGCCAGCACGACGTCCTTCAGGTTGATGGCGTCCGTCATTGACGTCTGCGGGGCGGTGACGCTCGCGATCAGCTGAGCCGTGGTGGGTCCGGTGACCTTGACGCGCAGCTGGGAGAAGGTCAGGTCCATCTCACCCTCGTGGCCCGTGACGTTCACCGTGCCGTTGAAGGAGATGGTGCCGAGGCCGTTCTTGAGCGTGCCGGAGCCGCCCGTGAAGGAGAACACGCCGTTGTTTGCCGCCTGCTTGGCACCGTCGGAGACCGTGAAGCTGCCGCCGCCGATCGGGCCCACGACGTAGTCGCGGAAGGACTGCTTGAGGCCCCAGTTCAGGGTGGCGTTGGAGATGCTCAGCTCCTCAGCGGAGCCGTTGTCCGTGCCGGGCGTCTCCGGGTCCACCGGGTCCACCGGGTCCACCGGG
>JALAHE010000350.1 GCA_022712075.1 Galactobacter sp. | reverse complement strand
GACCACCCAACCGGACCGCCCAACCCGGTCCCGCGCCGTCGGGCATCAAAAAACCGCGCCCTCCCGAACACACCGCGTCCTTGAGGACGAGGAAAGTTCAGGAGGGCGCGGTTCTTGCGCGGGCCCGTCGACGCTACGCCGAGGCGAGCTCCGCGCCCGCCGCGGCCGACGCCCGCAGCTCCAACCACTCGGCGCGCCGCACGGCCTGCCGGGCCGGGTCGGCCACGGGGGAGGCCGCGAGCAGCCGCTGCGTGTACGCCTCGGCTGGCGCGGACGTCACCGCAACGGCGTCCCCGGTCTCCACGATGTCGCCGTGGTACATGACGGCCACGCGGTGGCACACGCGGCGCACCACGCCGAGGTCGTGCGTGATGAACAGGTACGACACCCCGGTCTCTCGCTGCAGATCAACAAACAGATCGAGCACGGCCGCCTGCGTCGTGAGGTCCAGCGCCGAGACGGGCTCGTCGCAGATCACGAGCCGCGGCTTGCGCACCAGTGCCCGCGCGATCGCGATGCGCTGGCGCTGCCCGCCGGAGAACTCGTGCGGCAGGCGGTCGGCCATGGAACCGGGCAGCAGCACGCGCTCGAGCATGTCGCGTGCCCTCCGGTCGGCCTCCTTCGGGTCCACGCCGGCCACCAGCATGGGCTCGGCGATCGAGGCGCCCACGCTCATGCCCGGATCGAGCGAGCCGTAGGGATCCTGGAACACCACCTGGATGTCCTTGGACAGCGCCCGGCGCACGCGCCGCGAGGCGTGCGTGATGTCAGTGCCATCGAAGTCGATGCGCCCGGAGCTCGGCGACTCGAGACCCAGCACGGCCTTGCCGAGCGTCGACTTGCCGGAGCCCGACTCGCCCACGAGGCCCACGCACTCGCCCGGCGCGATGTCCAGCGAGACGCCCTTGAGCGCCCTGAACGTCTTGCGCCCCTTGAGCCGGTAGTCGAGCGTCAGGTCGGAAATGGAGAGGAGGTGCTGGCTCACAGCGCGGCGCTCCCTTCGGGATTGGTGCCCGACGGCGCGCTGGCGGCCCGGGAGGCCGTCTCGCCTGGGGCGCTGGTGGGCGAGGAAACGGCGGCGAGGGCGTCCGCCTCGACGCGCGGCTGCGCGTCGTCGAGGCACGCGGCGATGAGCTCGGCCGTGTACGGATCTGCTGGCCGGTTGAAGACCTCGTCTACCGTGCCGGTCTCCACGACGGAGCCGTCCTTCATGACCACCACGCGGTCGCACAGATCGGCCACGACGCCGAAGTTGTGCGTGACGATCACGAGGGCCATGCCGTCCTCGCGCTGCAGCTCGCGCAGCAGCTCAAGCACCTCGGCTTGGACCGTGACGTCGAGGGCCGTGGTGGGCTCATCGGCCACGAGGACCTTGGGCTTGCCCGCCACCGCGCCGGCGATCAGCACGCGCTGGGCCATGCCGCCGGAGAGCTGGTGCGGGTAGGAGCGCAGCACGCGCTCCGGGTCCGTGATGCCCACACGAGCCAGCGCGGCGAGCACCTCGGCACGCGCCTGTTCCTTGCTGCGCCCGTGCACGGTGCGCAGCGGCTCCATGAGCTGGAAGCCCACGGTGTAGGAGGGATCGAGGTTGCTCATGGGCTCCTGCGGGATGTACCCGAGGGTGGTGCCGAGCAGTCGGCGGTGCGCGGCGAGGTTGCCCAAGTCCACCGGGCTGCCGTCGATCCAGAGCTCGCCGGCGGAGACGGCGGCCGTGGCGGGCAGCAGGCCCAGCAGGGAGAAGACGGTCTGGGACTTGCCGGAGCCGGACTCGCCGACCAGGCCCAGGACCTCGCCCGGACGCACGTCAAGCGAAATCCCGTGCACGACCTCCTTCATGGAGTCCTTGCCGGAGGGGTAGGAGACGCGCAGTTCCTCCAGGCGGACCGCCGACTCGGCGCCCGCCAGGGTGACCTCGCCGGAGGTGCCGGGCACGGCGGCGTCGTGCGCCAAGGAAGCCTTGCGCGCCGCGGAGAGGCGCTTGGCCGGCGGGCGCACGGCGAGGGCGTCGCCGAGGGCCGTGCCGAAGATCGCCAGCGCGGCGATCGTCAGGCCGAGCGCCAGCGAGGGCCACAGCATGAGCGTGGGGTGCTGGCGGATGATCGTGAAGCCCTCCATCATCATGGCGCCCCAGGACGGGGTGTCCGAGGTGCCGATGGAGAGGAACTGCAGGCCGGCCTGCATGCCCATGGCCATGCCCGCGGTGAGCGAGGACTGGATGACCACCGGGCCGCGGACCGTGCGCAGCACGTGCTTGAGCAGGATCTTGAAGGGGCTCATGCCGGCCACCACCGCCGCGTCGACGTACGGCTCGGAGCGGACCGAGAGCACCGTGGAGCGCGTGAGGCGGTAGTAGCCCGGCGCCATGAACACGCCGACCGTGATCATGATGACCACAAAGTTGGAGCCGGAGGCTGCGGCGACGATGAGCAGGATGATCATGCCGGGCACGGCCTGCAGCGCGTCGGAGACCCACATGGAGATGCGGTCGAACGCCCCGCCGAAGTAGCCGGCCGCAACGCCGGTCGGCACGCCGAGCGCCAGCGCGAAGAGCACGGCGATCGCGGCGCCGTAGACCGTGGTCTGCGTGCCCCAGATGAGGCGCGAGAGCACGTCGCGGCCCTGGCTGTCGCCGCCGAGCAGGTGCTCGGCCGAGGCCGGGGCCTTGACGATGTCCAGGTTCACGAAGTTCGGGTCCTGCGGCGAGAGCCACGGGGCCAGGACGCCCACGAGGATCACGAGGGCGATGATCACGAGCGAGATCAGGCCCTCCGGCTTGCGCAGGAGGCGGCCCATGACGGTGCCGCGCGCGGGCCGGGTGGACGCCGCCGCCG
>JALAHE010000349.1 GCA_022712075.1 Galactobacter sp. | reverse complement strand
GGCTCGCCCGGCGCAGCCGCCGGGCGAGGAGCCTCGCCCGCGCCCGTGGCGGGTCAAGCCACGAGCCGCCACGCACCGGCTGTCCGCGCTGGATTAACCGTCGGCGGCGGGACGTGGCCCCGCCGTGGCGCCGTCCCCAGCGTCCTTCCGCTGGCCGTCTGCGGTGCGCCCGAGAGGCCGTGCCGGAGGAGGCGGGCCCCGCGCCCGCCTCGCGTTCGGCGGTGGCTCGCCGCCGCGCGCGCAGCATGAGCGCGGCGGGCAGGACCCACCCGACGAGGGCTGCAAGCGCCGGGCCGGCCGGGCCCTCCGGCCACGCGACAAAGAACCCGTGGTCGGCGCTGAGGTGACCGAGCCACGCCACCGCTTGGGCCGGGAACAGACACACCAGCCCGAGCGGCCACGTGGCGGGCGGCAGCAGAGGGGCGAGCAATGCCAGCGCGGGTCCCACGAGGCCCACGAGCGCCGCGGCGGGCGCCGCCAAGACGTTGATCGGCACGGACAGCGCCGACTGCTCCGGCTGCAGCGCGACCAAGACGGGGGTGCAGGCCACCGTCGCGGAGGCCGCCACCGCGATGGCCTCGGCCAGGCTGCGGGGAAGGCGAAGGCGCTCGCGGAGCCAGCCGGACAGCGGGACGGCGAGCAGCGCGATGCCCAGGGTGGCCACGACCGAGAGCTGAAAGGCGGCCCGGCCGGCGTGCCAGGGATCAACGCTCAGGAGGACCACCACGGCAAGCACCGTCAGCCCCAGCGCAGCCCGCGGCCTGCCGGCCACGACGGCGAGGGCTCCGAGTGCCCCGGACACGGCTGCCCGCAGGACGCTTGGGTCGGGGCCCACGACGAGCACAAAGCCCACGAGCACGAGTAGCAGTGCAGGCACGACGAGCGGGCGCGGTGCCCGCAGGAGCCTCAGGACGGCCGCGGAGGCAGAGAGGATGAGTGCGACATTGGCGCCGGACACGGCGGTGAGGTGAGACAGCCCCGCTCGTTGCATGGCGGTGGCGAGCGCCGGGCTTTGCGCGGAGCGGTCCCCCACGACCATGCCCGGAACGAGCGCCGCCCCGTCCTGCAACGGGCGTCCGCGCAGCTGCGAGAACCAGGTCGCTAGGCCGCCCCGGAGCCGGGCGGCGAGGTCGTCCGGCGGTGGCGCGGCGGCCAACGGCACCGAACGCGGCGTGAGCACGAGCGCGGCTGGCCCCCGCTCGGGTGGTGCTGCCGCGCTGACCCACCAGCTCAGCCGCGTTCCGGAGTCGAGACGCTGGGGCCCGAAGCGATCGCGGGCTCCGATCACCGTGACCGTCACCCCGCCGGCCGGGTGCAGCTCTCCCCCGCGGCGTTCCCGCACCCCCAACAGAGTCCCAGCCACAAGCAGGGAGCCGTTGCGCAGCTCCCTTGGCGTCTCGCGCAGTTCGACGCTCGCCTCCGCGAGTCGACCGTCGCCCCATTGCTCCACAACGGCGCCGCGCGTTGCCCCGTCGGCGGCAGCACCGCCCGCCACGCTCGCCGCCCCGGCGCAGGCCAAGGCGAGGGCCAGCATGATCGCCCAACGGCGCCCAGGTGGCCGCCCGCCCGGGACCGCGAGGCGACCGAGCCGCCGGGCTCCGTACCAGCACGCCAGGGAACCGCACGCGAGGCCGGCCGCCGCGGTGGCCAGCGCGCCGGTGGGGAGGCCGCGGCCCGCGTAGAGCGAGGCGACCAGCCACCCGGCGGCGGCCGCCGGCCAGAGCGGCGGACCCAGGGCACGTTCCTCCCGTCGGCGGTGCGCGGGCCCGGGCTCAGTCATAGCTCACCGATCCGCGCAGTTTCTCAAGCATGGCCGGCCCGATCCCGGCGATCGCGTCGAGGTCTTCCTCCCCCTGCAGCGGGCCGTGGGACGTCCTGAACGCGATGATGCGTTGCGCCAGTGCGGGCCCCACCCCGGGCAAGGTCTCCAACTCCGCCTGGCTCGCCGAATTGACCCGCACGACCCCGCCGGAGGCGCCGACCCCGCTGCCCGCGCCCGGGGAGGCGCTGCCACCGGGTTCGGTCCCCGACCGCGCTGCGTACGGTCCGGCCGGCTCCTCCCCGGCCGCCGGGACCCGTAGCTGCGTTCCATCCACGAGCCGAGCCGCCAAGTTGAGCAAGGACAGGCCAGCTCCCCGGTTCGCACCGCCCGCCGCCCTGACCGCCTCATCGACCCTGGCGCCCTCGGGCAGGTGGTACAGGCCCGGGCGCTTGACGGCACCCACCACATGGACAGTGAGCCCGGGGCCGGCCGCGGGGGCGGAGCCAGCGGGGCTCGGCGCGCCGGTCCCACCGTTCGGCGTGGGTGACTCGCCCGCGGCGGAATCCGAGGGGGTGTCGTCCGCGCCGCCCCGCCCCGAGGGGTGCGCGGCGCTCGGAGGCACCCGGACGGTGGCGTCGACCACGGGCACCGCAAGGGAGCTGACCTGGGCCTGGCCGGCCGCGAGGCGAAACCCGACGACGGCGGCCGCCGCAAGCACCAGGATGAGGCACCCCCTGAGTCCCCAGCGCCGCAGCGATCCGGGACGGCCGGGCGCCAGCGCGGCGACTCCGCGCTCGTAGGGCCGGTCCCACGGGGCGACGGCGCCGTCCCCCGGCGCGAAGGAGGCGTCCTCGCGGCCGGGTGCGGCGTCGTCGCGCCACTCGTGTCTGCCCATCCCCCGAGGCTAGGAAAACCGGCGCGTTGCCGCCGCACCGCCTGGGCGGACCGTGGACGCCACGCCGGGGCGCGGTCGCCTGTGAGGGGCGGCGCCCCGGCGGCGTCAGGGCCCTAGTCCCGGTCCCTGCGCACGATGAGGGCAACGACGCCGGCCCCCGTGTGGGCGGCAAGTACGGCGGGAACGGGGGTCACCAGGACCGGATGCTCGGTATACGGGGCGAGCGCCTCGGCCACGGCCGCTGCCTCCTCCTCGGCGCCGAAGTGGTGCAGCCCCACGCGAACACCCGCCGGGTCCTCGCCCGCGGCGTCGATGCCGAGCTCAATGACGTGAGCCAGGGCCCGCTGCAGGCTGCGCGCCTTGTCTGCAGCCACGATCGCGCCGTCGCGATTCACCGTGAGAATCGGCTTAACGTTGAGCAAGGTGCCGAGCACCGAGGCCACGGCGCCGATGCGCCCTCCGCGCCGCAGCTGCTCCAGCGAGGGGACCACAAACCATACCGAGGCGTCGCAGGCCGCTGCGGCGGCGAGATGTACCTCGTCGAGTTCGAGCCCCGCCTCGGCCGCCTCCACGGCCGCCATGACGGCAAAGCCCTCACCCAGACCCACCGAGCGCGTGTCGAGCACCCGCACCGGGAGCTGCGCCTGCTCGGCCGCCCAGCGCGCGGCGTCGACCGTGCCGGAGAGCGCCGAGGAGATGCACACGATGAGCACCGACGAGGCGCCGGCCTCCGCCGCCCGCTCCACCGCGCGGAGCAGCTGCCCCGGCGCCGGTCGAGAGGTGGTGATCTTCGACCCCATGGCCAGCCCGAGAGAGAGCTCGCTCATGACGTCGTCGACGCCCTCGATGAACACCTGCGCGTCCACCGTCACGGGCATGGGCACCACCGAGAGCACCTCCGCGTGCTCGTCGGAGTAGCCCTCCGGCAGCGCCGAGGCGGTGTCGGTGATGATGTGCACCCGCGCCTCGGGGCGAGCCCCGGGCAGACGCAGGCGGGGGCCCCTGGACAGCCGCGTTCGCAGCTCGTTCCAGAGGCCCCCGCCCGGGGCGTTCTCGCCCTCACGCATGGATCTACTTGACCACCAGGGACACCAGCTTGGGCGCCCGGACGATCACCTTGACGATCTCGGCGTCACCCACCGAGCGCTTGACCGCGTCGTCGCCGAGGGCGAGTTCACGCAGAGCTTCCTCGGAGATGTCGGCGGGGACCTCGAGCTTGGCGCGGATCTTGCCGCGGAT
Organism: Galactobacter sp.; assembly: GCA_022712075.1. GTDB lineage: Bacteria > Actinomycetota > Actinomycetes > Actinomycetales > Micrococcaceae > Galactobacter. The sequence continues at coordinate 1,161 of JALAHE010000349.1, read as the reverse complement.
CTGCACCACGGCGGTGACCGAATCCTCGACCAGCAGGGTCTCGTCGACAGCGGGCCACGGCACGTTCGCCACGGAGGGCTCGTGACCCAGGCGGGCCCACATGTCCTCCGCGGTGTACGGGGCAACGAGGCTCAGCAGGAGCGCGACCGTCTCCACTGCCTCTCGCACGGCCGGGTCGGCGCCACCGATCTCGCCGTCGATCGCCTTGCGGGCGGCGTTGACGAGCTCCATGGTGCGGGCGATGACCACGTTGAACTTGCCGGCATCCAGCAGCTCCAGCGCGTCGTGCAGCGCCTTGTGGGTCGCCGAACGCACCGAACGATCGCCCGTGGTCGGGTCGATCCCGGCCTCCGAGGTGACGTCGTTCGCGAGGCGCCAGGCGCGGGCCAGGAACTTCTGCATGGCGTGCGGGGCAACGTCGGCCCAGTCGACGTCGTCCTCCGGCGGGGACGCGAACACCATGGTGGTGCGGATGGCGTCCACGCCAAACTCGTCGAGCTGCTCGCCCAGGTTCACGCCGTTGCCGAGCGACTTGGACATGGCCTTGCCACCGTTGAGCACCTGACCCTGGTTCAGCAGGGCAGAGAACGGCTCCGGGAAGTCCAGGTGACCCAGGTGCTGGAGCACCTTGGTGATGAAGCGCGAGTAGAGCAGGTGCAGGATGGCGTGCTCAACGCCGCCCACGTACTGACCCACGGGCAGCCAGTTCTTGACGGCCTCGGCGTCGAACGCCGCGTTGTTGTCCTGCGGGGACGCGAAGCGCAGGTAGTACCAGGACGAATCCACGAAGGTGTCCATGGTGTCGGTGTCGCGCTTGGCGGGGCCGCCACAGCTCGGGCAGGCCACGTTGACCCAGTCCTCGGCCGCGGCCAGGGGCGACTGTCCCTTGGGGGCCAGCGCCTCGCCGCGCAGGTTATCCGGCAGGCGCACGGGCAGCTGGTCCTCCGGCACGGCGACCTCACCGCAGTGCTCGCAGTGGATCACCGGGATCGGCGCGCCCCAGAAGCGCTGGCGGGAGACCAGCCAGTCGCGCAGCCGGTAGGTGGTGGTCGCCTCGCCGAGGCCCTTGGACTCGACGATGCCGATGGCCTGGGCGATGGCCTCGGCCTTGTTCAGGCCGTCCAGCTCGCCCGAGTTGACGAGCTTGCCCTCGCCGACGGT
>JALAHE010000348.1 GCA_022712075.1 Galactobacter sp. | reverse complement strand
CGCCCCGCGGCCACGGCGGCCTCGGCCTTGCGCACGCCCTGCCCCCCGGCGGCGGCGCCGCGCGGGGCGGCGGAGCGCGCCGCCGCGCGCGCCGCGGCCAGGCCGCGGCGCTGGGACTTCCCGGTGCCCGACGGCGCGGGCTCGCCTTGGATGTCCGCCTCGCCGGCCGTCGCGGCCGGCTCCTGAGCCGGCACCTTGGCGCGGCGGTCGGCGGCCGCCGCGGCGGCGTCGATGACGGGCAGGGCCTCGGTCGCGGGCTCCGCGACGGCGCCACCTGCACCCTCGGCACCCAACGCGCGCGCGGCGTCGTCGTTCGGTGGGGTGGGCCCTTGGCCTGCCCGGCCGCTGTGGGGCACACGGGGAGGGCGTTGCGCCATGATCCCGTCCCCTCCTTGTCCTGCTCGCTGCTGTGGTGCGCGCCGGTGCGTCTGTGCGGGCCCCGGCCGCCGTCCCCCGGTGCATGAAAGCGAAAGAGGGAGCCACCCTGGGGTGGCTCCCTCGATCGTAGCGAAGCCGACGGCCTCGCCGGCGCTACAACGCGCGGTTCTCAGCTCACGCGGAGAAACGCGGGAAGGCGGAGCGGCCGGCGTACTCGGCGGCGTCGCCCAGCTCCTCCTCGATGCGCAGCAGCTGGTTGTACTTGGCAACGCGCTCGGAGCGGGCCGGGGCACCGGTCTTGATCTGGCCGGAGTTCACGGCGACGGCGAGGTCGGCGATCGTGGTGTCCTCGGTCTCGCCGGAGCGGTGCGAGGAGATCGTCGTGAAGCCGGCGCGCTGGGCCAGGGAGATGGCGTCCAGGGTCTCCGTGAGGGAGCCGATCTGGTTGACCTTGACCAGCAGGGAGTTGCCGGCCTTCTCGGCGATGCCGCGGGCGAGACGCTCGGGGTTGGTGACAAAGAGGTCATCGCCCACGAGCTGGACCTTGTCGCCCAGCTCGGCGGTGATGGTCTTCCAGCCCTCCCAGTCGTTCTCGTCCAGCGGGTCCTCGATGGAGACCAGCGGGTACGCGGCGACGAGCTCGGCGTAGTAGGCAGTCATCTCGGCGGCCGTGCGAGCCTGGCCCTCGAACTGGTAGGCGCCGTTCTCGAAGAACTCGGAGGAGGCGACGTCCAGCGCCAGGGCGATCTCCTCGCCCGGGGTGTAGCCGGCCTTCTTGATGGCCTCGACGATGAGGTCAAGAGCGGCGCGGTTGGAGGGCAGGTTGGGGGCGAAGCCGCCCTCGTCGCCCAGGCCCGTGGCCAGGCCCTTCTCCTTCAGCACCGACTTCAGGGAGTGGTACACCTCGGCACCCCACTGCAGGGCCTGCGAGAAGGTCGCGGCGCCGATCGGGGCGACCATGAACTCTTGGATGTCCACATCGGAGTCGGCGTGGGCGCCGCCGTTGAGGATGTTCATGAGCGGCACGGGCAGCACATGAGCGTTGGGGCCGCCGAGGTACTTGTACAGCGGCAGGTTGGCTGACTCGGCGGCGGCGTGGGCCACGGCCAGGGACACGCCCAGGATGGCGTTGGCGCCGAGGGAACCCTTGTTGGGGGTGCCGTCCAGGTCAAGCATCGTCTGATCGATGAAGCGCTGGTCGGTGGCGTCCAGGCCCTGGACCTTGGGGCCGATGACGTCGATGACGTTATCGACGGCCTTGAGGACGCCCTTGCCCTGGTAGCGATCGGCGTCGCCGTCGCGCAGTTCGACGGCCTCGAACTCGCCCGTGGAGGCGCCGGACGGAACGCCAGCGCGGCCCAGGGAGCCGTCGGTCAGCAGGACCTCAACCTCGACGGTCGGGTTGCCTCGCGAATCAAGGATCTCGCGGGCGTGAACGGCATCGATGAGTGCCATGAACAGGTCTCCTTCTTGAAGGTGTCATGCAACCGGGAGCGAAAGTGCGTCCTCGTTGTCGCACCAGCGCTCGTAAGCCTACTTTGGTCTGGGGTTCAGCGCGTGCCCTGTGACAGATGACGCGTGAGGGCGTCACGCAGGGCGCGGTCGGCGTCGACGCCCGCGGCGCGGGCGAGCGAAACCTGGGCGAGGATGGCCTCGCCGATCGCATCAGCGCGGTCTTCCGTCGCTTCGCCGGTGCCCGACGGCGCGTGGCTGGGCTCGGCGCCCACGGCGCCGGGCGCGCCCGGGCCGGGCACCGCGGCGTCATGCGTCTGGTGGGCGAAGACCTCGGTGCGCCCGGCCGCCCGCCCGAGGGCCTTCTGGGCCAGGCTCAGGGCCGAGAGCGAGGCCGGCAGACCTTGGAGCGGATCTTGGTCCCCCGCGGGATCCTCGCCGCGAGCGGCACGCTCGGCCGCTTTGGCGCGCTGCCACGCGCGCTCGGCAGCGTCAGGGTCCCGGTCCGGCTCGGAGAGCACCGAACCGTCGTCGGCAAACAGGTGCGTGTTGCGGCGCAGGAGCTTGGATTCGAGGGCCTCGATGACATCGGTGAGCGTCAGGTCCCCGCGCTCCTCGCCCAGGCGGGCGTGGAGCAAGATCTGGAAGAGGATGTCGCCGAGCTCCGAGGCGAGCGGGGAGCCGAGCTGGCCGGCCGCCACGGTCTCCGAGACCTCTGCCGCCTCCTCCACGAGATACGGGGCCAGGCGCTCGGGGGTGAGCCGGGCGGTCCAGCCGCAGTTCTCGCGCAGGGCGTCAACGACCCCCACGAGGCGATCGAGCGCCGCGTGGGGGTCGGTGCGGGTCTGCTGCACGGGGCTCAGTCCTGCTCCTCCGCGTCCTCTTCGTCGTCGTCCTCGTCCTCGTCCTCGGCGTCCTCGATGAGGTCCTCGTAGGCGTCGGCGATGAGCTCGGCGAGGTCGCGGCGCTCGTCGAGGCCGAGGAAGGAGGCCTCGACGGCGTTGAGCGTGAGCTCGAGCAGGTCCTCGGCGTCGTAGTCGAAGGCCTCGACCAGCAGGGCCAGCTCGTCCGAGAGCGTGGTGCCGGACATGAGCCGGTTATCGGGCGAGATCGTGACGTTGAAACCCGTGCGGAACAGGACGTCGACGGGGTGCTCGTCGAGGGAGTCGCCCCAGGCGGCGGTGGCCCCCGTCTGCAGGTTCGAGGAGGGGCAGATCTCCAGGGCGATGCCGCGATCGCGGACCCAGGTCGCCAGCGTGCCGGCGTTGAAGATCGTGACTGCCTCGTCGTCGTCGCCGTCGATCTCCTCGGTGGCGAGGTCCTCGGCCAGGCGCACGCCATGGCCAAGGCGCAGGGCGCGGCCGTCCACGAGGGCCGACTGGATGGAGAGCAGGCCGGCCGCCTCGCCGGCGTGCAGGGTCACGGGGAAGAGGTTCGCGGCGAGCAGGTCGAGCGCGTTCTTGTGGTCGGAGGCCGGGAAGCCGTCCTCGGGGCCGGCCAGGTCGAAGCCGACCACGCCCGCGTCGCGCAGCTGCAGCGCGAGCTCGGCGACCTCGAACGAGTTGGTGTTCTGGCGCATGGCCGAGAGGATTTGGCCCACCTCGATGTCGACGTCGGCATCGCGCGCGTCCTGGACGGCCTCGTCGATCCCGTCCTGGACGGCGGCGACGGCCTCGGCCATGGTGAGGCCCTTGGCCGTGTGCTGCTCGGGCGCCCAACGCACCTCGGCGTAGACCACGCCGTCGTCGATCAGGTCCTCGACGAACTCGCGGGCCACGCGGGTCAGCGAGGCGGCGTCCTGCATGACGCCGATCGTGATGTCGAAGGTCTCGAGGTAGCGCTCGAGGGAGCCGGAGTCCGCGCTCTCGCGGAACCACTCCCCCAGGGCCTCGGGCGTGGAGGCCGGCAGGCTCACGCCGGCGCCCGCGGCCAGATCGATGATCGTGGAGGGGCGCAGGCCGCCGTCCAGGTGATCGTGGAGGGAGACCTTCGGGAGGTCGCGGATGTCCAGGGTGCGCTCGCGCGCGCTGTTCTCGCTCACACGCGCAAGCCTACGTGCTTTTGGCCCGCGGCGACCGTGCTCTCAGGCGGCGTCTTCGGCCGCGGGCTCCTGGGGCTGGCGCCGGGGCTCTTCGGGGAGCACCTCCGTGCGTCCGCCCACGTTGCGCCTGACCGTCTCGCGCTGCTCGGCGAGCACGGTCGACTGCGGGCGGAAGCGCAGCAGGAAGCGGTGGATCAGGCGGTCAAGGACCCAGCCGAGGACCAGGGCGATGGCCACGGAGATGACGATCGCGAGGAGCTTGTTGTGGGCCATCCACTGCCCGGCGAGGGCGCCGATGCCCACGGAGTAGAAGCCCCACATGAGGCAGGCGAGCCCGTCGAAGAAGGTGAAGCGGCGGCGGGAGAAGCCCGTGGCGCCGGCCGTGAAGTTCACAGCGACGCGGCCGATCGGGATGTAGCGGGCCGTGAAGATGAGGACGGCGCCGCGGGCCTCGAGCTGGTGCTCTGCGAGGTCGAAGGCCTTGCGCACCTTGGGCCGGTTCATCCAGCGGAAGCGCCGCGTGCCCACCGACTTGCCGATCGAGTACGCGATCTGGTCTCCGATGAAGGCGCCCACGGCACCCACGAGGGCCAGCGCGATCACGGGCCACGCACCGACCGAGCCGGCCCAGACGGAGGCGAGGGCCACGAGGAGCGACTCGCTCGGCAGGACCGGGAAGAAGCCGTCTCCGAGGCAGAGCACAAAGATGACGGGAAGCACCCACCAGGCCTCGGACGCGCCAAGCACCCAGTCGTTGATCAGCTGGATGATCGCGGAGAACGACATGCGGGTGGGGTCCTTCGTCTTGGGCG
>JALAHE010000347.1 GCA_022712075.1 Galactobacter sp. | reverse complement strand
GGATGAACGGGCCCAGGCTGGGGCCCACCCGACCCCGCGCCGCCGCGGCGATCGGGTGGGCCCCAGCCTGGGCCCGTTCATCCTGAAGCTCGCGCTCGTGGGGATCTTCGACGCGCTCGTGGTCATGCTGCTCATGGTGCTGCTCGGCAAGCGCGACTGGACCCTGTTCGGTGTGGTGCTTGTGGCGGCGATCGCGATCAACGTGATCTACCTGAAGAAGGGCGCGCTGCCGGCCAAGTACCTCACGCCCGGCGTGGTCTTCCTGGTGATCTTCCAGATCTTCACGCTCGTCTACACCTGCTATGTGGCGTTCACGAACTACTCAACGGGTCACGTGCTCTCCAAGCCGGAGGCCGTCCAGGCGTTGCTGAGCCAGAACCAGACGCGCGTCCCGGATTCCCCGGCGTACCCGCTCACCGTGGTGTCCAAGGGCTCCGAGCTCGGCTTCCTCGTGGTGGATCCCGTGAGCGGCAAGGCCCAGCTCGGCACCGCCACGCAGCCGCTGACCGAGGTCGCCGCCGAGGTGGCCGACGGCAAGGCCACCTCCACCGAGGGCTGGCAGAGCCTCAGCTTCACCGAGATCCTGGCCAAGCAGAAGGACGTCTTTGCGCTCGTGGTGCCGCGCTCGGAGGACGCGGCGGACGGCACGCTGCGCACGCAGGACGGCCGCACCGGCTACCAGTTCGTCTCCGGCCTGCGCTACGACGAGGCCGCCGGCACGCTCACGGACACCGCCCAGGGGACGGTCTACACCGACGGAGGCAAGGGCGCATTCGTCTCCTCCGCGGGTGAGACCCTCATGCCCGGCTGGTCCGTCAACGTCGGCACCGAGAACTTCACCCGCGCGTTCACGGAGGAATCCATCCGCGGGCCGCTGCTCAAGGTCACGCTGTGGACCTTCGCGTTTGCCCTGCTCTCCGTTGCCACGACCTTTGGCCTTGGCATGTTCCTCGCCGTGGTCTTCAACAAAAAGGGCATGCGCGGGCGCAAGATCTACCAGGCGATCATGATCCTTCCCTACGCCTTCCCCGCGTTCCTCGCGGCCATGGTGTGGGCCGGCATGTATTCGAAGAGCTACGGCTTCTTCAACCAGGTCCTGCTCGGCGGGGTGCAGATCCCGTGGCTCGAGGACCCAACGCTGGCCAAGATCGCCGTGTTGATGCTCAACCTGTGGCTCGGCTTCCCGTACATGTTCCTCGTGTGCCTCGGCGCGCTGCAGTCCATCCCTGACGAGCTCGAAGAGGCGGCGAAGACCGACGGCGCCACGGCGTGGCAGGCCTTCCGCCTCATCAAGTTCCCGCTGCTGCTCGTCTCGGTGGCGCCGCTCTTGATCGCGTCCTTCGCGTTCAACTTCAACAACTTCAACGTGATCTACATGCTCACGGGCGGCGGCCCGCGCGACATGGACGCCTCGATCCCCGTGGGCGAGACGGACATCCTCATCTCGCTCGTCTACAAGGTGGCCTTCACGGGCCAGGAGCGCGACTACGGCCTCGCGAGCGCCTTCTCCATCATCATCTTTGTCATCGTGGCGATCATCTCGATCGTGAGCTTCCGCCGCACCAAGGCCCTCGAGGAGGTCAACTGATGTCCGCCACCGCGAACGCCGGCTCCCAGCCCGGCACCTCCCAGGGCACGACGGCGGGTGCCCGCCACGCGTCGTCGGGCACCGGCGGCGACGGGGCCGGCACCGGCACCGACGCGGTGGGTTCGCCCAAGCGACGCCGTGGGCCGCTGGTGTGGCTGCGCGAGGCAGGGTGGCGCCACGTCATCGGCATCGTTTTCTCGATCTATGCGCTGCTGCCGATCGCGTACATCGTCTCGGTCTCGCTCAAGCCGCGCGGGACGCTCACGGGCTCCAACGAGCTCTTCACGGAGTTCAGCTTCGAGTCCTATGCGCGCGTGTTGAGCGACCCTGCGCATCCCTTTGGGCAGTGGTTCCTCAACTCGTTGCTCGTGGGGCTCTGCACGGCCGCCGGCACGGTGTTCCTGGGCGCGCTTGCTGCGTATTCCTTCTCGCGCATGCGTTTCCGCGGGCGCCGGGCGGGTCTGCTCTCGCTCATCCTGCTGCAGATGTTCCCGCAGCTGTTGGCTGTTGTGGCGGTGTTCCTGCTCGTCACGAAGCTCGGCGAGATCGTGCCGTGGCTCGGCGTGAATTCCCCGGCCGCGCTCATCGCCGTGTACCTCGGCGGCGCGCTCGGCGTGAACACGTACCTCATGTACGGCTTCTTCAACACGGTGCCGATGTCGATCGACGAGGCGGCCAAGCTGGACGGGGCGGGCCACGCGCGGATCTTCTTCACGATCATCCTGCGGCTCGTGGCACCGATCCTCGCCGTGGTGGGGCTGCTGAGCTTCATCGCCACCATGAACGACTTCGTCATCTCCTCCGTGATCCTCGTGGATCCGCAGAAGCAGACCCTTGCGGTGGGCCTGTACAACATGGTCTCCAACCCGAACTACGCGGACTGGAGCGCGTTTGCGGCGGGGGCCGTCATGGCCGCCCTGCCCGTGGTGATCATCTTCGTGGCGCTGCAGCGCTACATCGTGGGCGGCCTGACGGCCGGATCGGTGAAGTAGGGGCGGCCCCGCCGAGTTTGCGTGCCTTGCGCCGTGATGCGGCCCGCTTAACGGCGCAAGCCACGCAAACTCGGAGTGTGGAGTGCGCTCAGCCCCGCTCGATGGGGAACCACAGCTCGCACGTGGCGCGCGTGAAGTCGGCGTTGTGCTCCACGATCGAGACGATGGACGGGCCCTCCCGCAGCCGCCAGGAGGTGGACGGGAACCACTCGGCGGCAGACGCCGCGTAGGCCTCCTGCAGCGCGGCCGGGTGCTCGCCCTCCGTACGGAAGAGCACCCACGAGCCGGCCGGGAGGTCAATGACGTCGAGGTCCTCGGGGACCGGCGTCGCCGCGCCGACGGCAACGCCATGCAGATACGTCAGCTCGCTTCCCTCGGTGGAGTCCGGATCCACGTCGGCGCTGACCTGGAGCAGGCCGGCGGGCCGGGCGTTGCCCAGCGCCTTGAGCCGGGCGTGCTCCGAGGCCGGGATCCGGGCGATGTGCTCGGCGATGGTGGGGTTGGGGCCGCGCTGCAGCAGCGGCACGCGCGCGGCGTGGCCGATGAGGCGCTGGGCCGGGAGTTCGATGATGGTGGCATCCAGGGGGGTGTTCCCTTCGACGGTCAGGCGGAACCTGAGCTGGCTTTGGCTTCGAAGGGGGCCGCCGTCCGTGCGCACCCGGCCGTGGCTCACGCCGTGGACGGCGCGGAACGCCCGTCCGAACGCCTCGACCGAGGAGTACCCGTAGCGCACGGCGATCTCCAAGAACGGCTCGCCCGCCACCACCTCGCCCGCCGCCAGCGTCATGCGACGCCGACGCACGTACTCGGAGAGCGGCATGCCGGCCAGTGAGGAGAACATGCGCCTCGCGTGGTACTCGGTGCTGCCGTGGCGAGAGGCCAGGGCTGCGAGGTCGAGCTCGGCGTCGAGGTGCTTCTCGACCTCGGCGACAACCTCGTTGAGGAGGTGGATCACGGTGGCTCCCTTCGGCCTCTACTCTTCGCGTTCGCCATGGTGCCGCGCCCGATCATCGTGGCCCGATTCAATCAGGTGACCCCGAGCCGGTGCAGGGGCGCGATCCGCCACGATTGTGTGCCTTGCGTCGTGATCGGGCCCGGTTGACGACGCACGGCACGCAAACATGGAGGGGAGAAGGCACAGGGCACTCGCGAAGGGCCGCTGCGCCACCGCCTAGGCTTGGGCGGTGACTTCCCCCGCGCAGGACCCCGCCACGACTCCAGCTGACCAGGCCGCGTCCGCCGCACCGGCGCCTGCCGAGACCGGCGGGCGCCCGGCGCGCGAGGACGACGCCGCCCACGCGCACGAGGTGGGTGTTGGCCCCTGGGAGGGTCCCTGGCCGGAGGACGAACGCTTCGACCCCGAGCTGCTGCGGGACGGCGACCGCCGCAACGTCCTCGACGAGTTCCGCTACTGGCGCCACGACGCGATCGTGGCCGAGCTGGACACCCGCCGCCACCCCTTCCACGTGGCGATCGAGAACTGGCAGCACGACCTCAACATCGGCACCGTGGTGCGCACCGCCAACGCCTTCAACGCGGCCATGGTGCACATCGTGGGCAAGCGCCGCTGGAACCGCCGCGGCGCCATGGTCACCGACAAGTACCAGCACGTCATGCACCACCCCACGGTCGAGGACTTTGTGACCTGGGCGCACGGCGAGGGCCTGCGCGTGCTCGGCGTGGACATCTTCCCCGACTCGGTCCCGCTGGAGAGCTACGAGCTGCCCGAGCGCTGCGTCCTCGTCTTTGGTCAGGAGGGTCCGGGGCTCTCCGAGGAGATGCGCGCTGCCTCCGAGGCCACGCTCTCCATCGCGCAGTACGGCTCCACCCGCTCCATCAACGCCGCCTCCGCCGCGGCGGTCGCCATGCACGCGTGGATCCGGCGCTGGGAGTTTGGCCAACGCGTCTGAACGCGGCCAGGCACCACACGACCCCGGCCCCGAGCGTTTCGCTCGGGGCCGGGGGCGTGTGGGGCCTGGCCGGGTTCAGAGGCGGGGGACAAACTCCCAGCGCCGGCAACACGCGGGGCTGGCGGCCGCCGCGGCGGAGGCGG
>JALAHE010000034.1 GCA_022712075.1 Galactobacter sp. | reverse complement strand
CCGATAGGCTTGACGCGTGAGCGACCTCTTCGACGCCCTGCGCCCCGGCACCCGCGTCGTGGTGCGCTACCGGCTCGATCCGCCGGAGAGCGGCCTGAGCGACGCGCTCGGCGAGCTGCTGTGGGTGAGCGGCGAGGGCGCCGAGCGGCGGATCGGGGTGCTGACCAAGCGCGGCGAGGTCGCCATCGCCACGTCAAGCATCACCCACGCCAAGCCCGTCCCGCCTCCGCCTGCACGGCGCGCGTCACACTAGCGATTAGAGAGTTTCAATCACTGGGTGATTTCCGCCTAAGATGCTGGCATGAACACCGACGAGACGGCCCAGGCGCGCGCCCGCGCCCTCTCCTCCCCCGTCCGTCTGCGCATCCTGCGGCTGTGCCTGCACCAGGCCCGCACGAATAAGGACATCGCCGACGCGCTGGGCATGAACCCGGCGACCACGCTGCACCACGTGCGCACGCTCGTGAACACCGGATTCCTCGAGGCAGAGCCAGAGCGGCGGGGAAAGCGCGGCGCCAAGGAGGTGCCCTACCGCAGCACCAAGCTCTCGTGGAACACGCCGCTGCCCGACGCAGCGCCCGTGCTCCTGGAGACCTTCCTGCAGGAGGTCAACGGCCTCGCGCCCGACGAGATCCAGGTGATGCGCGTTGGCCTCAAGCTCGGCGAGGAGGATCAGCTCGAGTTGCTGGCCCGCCTGCGCGACCTCGTCGAGGAGTTCGCCAATCGCCCAGCCGGCGACGACGCCGTGCCCACCTCGCTCTTCGTGGCGCACCACCTGGACACCTCGGCAGGCTAGTTCGCTCGCTCCTCCCGCACTTTTCGTCCAATCCCTCCCCTTTTGCGCGGGATGGAACGAAAAACGCGGGAGGAGACGTTCAAAGAGCTCTCCAGCACAGAACGACGGCGCCGTTCCCACCCAAGGTGGGAACGGCGCCGTCGTGCTGTGTCAGGAACTAGCGCGCCTGACGCGTGGCAGGCACGTGCCTGGCCACGATGAGCAGCGCCGCGAGCGTGGCCACGACCACGCCGCCGGTGACCACAAACGCCGACCAGACGGCGCCGGGCGCTACCTGGAAGTAGCGGGTGTCCAACGGGGCGATGAGCACGTTGTGCTGGTCCATGGACACGAGGGCCAGGACGGCGAAGGCCACGAGACCGATCACGCCTGGCACCCAGCGGCGGGCGGCCCGCAGGCCCCACGCCACGGCCGCGAAGAACACGGCGAGCACGCCAAGGAGCGCGCCCCACGGGAGCACGATCACGCCGGGCGCGGTGAGCACGGTGGACCAGCCCTGCCACAGCACGGCCACGACGCCCACGAGGGCACCCAAGACCAGGGAGACCGCGAGGGCCAGCCAGCCCTTGATCGGCGCGGCGGCCGGCGGTTCGGGCTCCGAAACGGGCGCAGCCCACCCCGGCCCGGGAACGGGCGGGGTGGGCTGCTGCGCGTTGTTCAAGCCAGGCCTCAGGCGCGGGCGCGCTGACGCGCGGCCTTCAGGCGCTCGTTGTTATCGAGGATCACCTTGCGGATGCGGATGGCCTCCGGGGTGACCTCGACGCACTCGTCCTCGCGGGCGAACTCAAGGGACTCCTCCAGCGTCAGGATGCGCGGCGGGGTCAGGCCCTCGAAGTTATCCGCGGAGGCGGAGCGCATGTTGGTGAGCTTCTTCTCCTTGGTGACGTTGACGTCCATGTCGTCGGCGCGCGAGTTCTCGCCCACGATCATGCCCTCGTAGACCTCCTGCGTGGGCTTCACGAAGAAGGAGCAGCGCTCCTGCAGGTTGATCATGGCGAACGGCGTGGCGACACCGGCGCGGTCGGAGACGATCGAACCGTTGAGGCGGTACTCGATCGGGCCGGCCCACGGCTCGTAGCCGGCGGCGATGGAGGACGCGATGCCGGCGCCGCGGGTCTCCGTGAGGAACTTGGTGCGGAAGCCGATGAGCCCACGCGCCGGGACCACGAACTGCCTGCGGCTCCAGCCGGAGCCGTGGTTCGTCATCTCGGTCATGCGGCCCTTGCGGGCGGCCATGAGCTGCGTGATGGCGCCGAGGTACTCCTCGGGGGTGTCGATGGTCATCTCTTCCATCGGCTCGTGGACCTTGCCGTCCACGGTCTTCGTGACGACCTGGGGCTTGCCCACGGTCAGCTCGAAGTTCTCGCGACGCATCTGCTCCACGAGGATGGCCAGGGCGAGCTCGCCACGACCCTGGACCTCCCAGGCGTCCGGGCGCTCGGTCGGGAGGACCTTGAGCGACACGTTGCCGATGAGCTCGCGGTCGAGGCGATCCTTGACCTGGCGGGCCGTGACCTTGGCGCCCTTGACGCGGCCGGCCAGCGGGGAGGTGTTGATGCCGATGGTCATGGAGATGGCCGGGTCGTCAACCGTGATGAGCGGCAGCGGCTTCGGGTTGTCGGCGTCCGTGAGGGTCTCGCCGATCATGATGTTCTCAATGCCGGCGACGGCGACGATCTCGCCCGGGCCGGCCTCCTCGGCGGGGACGCGAGCCAGGCCCTTGGTGGCCAGCAGCTCGGTGATCTTCACGTTCTGCAGCGTGCCGTCGGTCTTGGCCCAGGCGACGTGCTGACCCTTCTTCAGGGTGCCCGAGTAGATGCGCAGCAGGGCCAGGCGGCCCAGGAACGGCGAGGCGTCCAGGTTGGTCACGTGGGCCTGCAGCACCTCGTCGGTGTCGTAGGTCGGGGCCGGGACGTGCTCCATGATGGCGGCGAACAGGGGCTCGAGGTCCTCGTTCTCCGGCAGGGCGCCGTCGGCCGGCTGCTCGCGGGAGGCGCGACCGGCCTTGCCGGAGGCGAAGACGACGGGGACGTCCAGGACGGAATCCAGGTCCAGGTCCGGCACCTCGTCGGCGAGGTCGGAGGCCAGGCCCAGGAGCAGGTCCATGGAGTCGGAAATGACGCCCTCGATGCGGGCGTCGGGGCGGTCGGTCTTGTTGACGACCAGGATGACCGGCTTCTTGGCGGCCAGCGCCTTGCGCAGCACGAAGCGGGTCTGGGGCAGCGGGCCCTCGGAGGCGTCGACGAGGAGCACCACGCCGTCCACCATGGACAGGCCGCGCTCCACCTCGCCACCGAAGTCGGCGTGGCCCGGGGTGTCGATGACGTTGATGGTGACGTCGTGGCCCTTGGCGGACGGGCCGTTGTAGAACACCGTGGTGTTCTTGGCGAGAATGGTGATGCCCTTCTCGCGCTCGAGCTCGCCGGAGTCCATGACGCGATCGTCGGTCTCGCCGTGATCGGAGAAGGCACCCGTCTGCTTGAGCATGGCGTCGACCAGGGTGGTCTTGCCGTGGTCAACGTGCGCGACGATGGCGACGTTGCGGAGGTCCTCGCGTGAGGCAATGGCCATGGAAGTAGTGTCCTTCTCCATAAATTGAGGGGGCGGCGCCTTGGGGTGACGTCCTGGGCGGTCCTCCGGGTGCAAAAAGGGCATCCGGCCGGCCCGACGCGCGCGCAAATCACGGCGCCGTCCCTTATTCTACCGCGACTGCACAGTGCGTGCTGGTGAGCCGCATCACCGCGGCCCGTGGGACCATAGGAACATGAGTTCTTCCCCCTCCCCCATGGTCGTCACGACTAACCGTTCCGGCTGGGTCTGGGCCGGGCTGTGCGGAGTCATCGGCATCATCGCCGCCTACGACTGCTTCGCCCGCGGCTACGTGGGCCTCGGCCTGACGGTGCTGGTCTGGACCGCCCTGGTGGCCGCCTTCGTGGCGCTCGTCTTTGTGCTCCCCCGCCTCACCGTCGACGCCGGCGGGGCCACCGTCCGCAACGTGTTCCACAGCGTGCGTGTGCCGTGGGGACAGCTGGAAGACACCCGCACCACCATGTTCATCGAGCTGGTGCCGCGCGGCGGCGAGCCGGTGCGCGTGTGGGCCGCCCCGCAGTCGGCCATGCGGCGCGGCCGGGCCTCGCTGCGCAATCGCGCCCAGATGGACGTCGAGGTCCCCGAGGACACGAGCCACCGCGGGGACATCGCCGGCTCACTGCTCGTGGAGCGCGACCGTGCCCTCTCGACCGGCAACAACGCCCTGACCGGCGGCCCCGTGACCAAGACCTTCCTCAAGCGCGAATGGGGCCTCTTCGGCGCCCTCGCCGTGGTGGCCCTGGTGTCCCTGCTGCTCGTGTAAGCAACGCACCGAGGGTGGCTGAGCACGCCATGGTCCGATTAATTGACAGAATCCGTTGTGCAATTTGCGCGAACCTGCCAAAGTTGGCTGCGCCAACCGGCTCACCGATTCAGGAGGTCAACACCATGTCCCTTCGTCACCGAGTAGGCGCTATCGCGCTGACCGCAACCGCTGCCCTCGGGCTCGGCACCGTCGTCGCCCCGGCTGCCCAAGCTTCCACCATGGTCCGCGTGACCGCGACCACCGAGTCGCAGTGTTGGAGCAAGCTGAATTCGCAGATTCGCCTCTTCCAGCAAGAGGGCTATCACAAGGTGAGCGGAGCCACGTGCATCAAGTCGACCGGCTGGGTTGGGGTCGTCTACATGAGCAAGTAGTCGCGACGCGACACAGAACGACGGCGCCGTCCCCACCTTGCGGTGGGAACGGCGCCGTCGTTCTGTGAGGGCCAACGCGAGCTAGGCGGACTTGCCGAACTCGAACTTGCCGCCCGGGATCGCCTCGAGGAGGTCGATCGTGTACTGCTCCTTGGGGTTCTCGAAAACCTCGTCAGTGGACGCTGCCTCGACAACCTGACCCTGGCGCATCACGGTGACGTCGTCCGCCACCATGCGAACGACGCCGAGGTCGTGCGTGATGAACAGGTACGTCAGGTCCAGCTCGGCCTGCAGGTCGGCGAGGAGCTGAAGCACCTGCGCCTGGACCAGCACGTCGAGCGCAGACACTGCCTCGTCCAGGACGAGCACCTCGGGCTTCAGGGCCAGGGCGCGCGCGATGGCGATGCGCTGGCGCTGGCCACCGGAGAGCTCGTTCGGGTAGCGGTTGGCTGTGGCAGCCGGCAGCGACACCTGCTCCAGCAGCTCAGCGACCGTCTTGCGCTGCGAGGCGCGATCCCCGATGCCATGCGTCTGCAGCGGCTCGGCAATCGAGGCACCGATGCTGCGCATCGGGTCCAGGGTGCCGTAGGGATCCTGGAACACCGGCTGGACGCGGCGGCGGAACTCCAACAGCTCGCGCTTGGGCCAGGAGCCCACGTCGCGACCGTCGAAGGTCATGGTGCCGGAGGTGATGTCCTCGAGCTTCAGGAAGAGCTTGGCGATCGTGGACTTACCGGAACCGGACTCACCCACGATGGCCATGGTCTTGCCCTTGGCGATCTTGAAGCTCACATCATCGGCGGCCTTGAACTGCGTCTTCTTGAAGCCGCCCTGGCTGATGTCGTAGATCTTCGTGACGTTGTCCACGGAGATCAGCGGGGCCTCGGTGGAGACCTCGGACTTGGCAGCCTCGGAACGGGCCACAGCAATGGCGTCGCCCACCGTCCCCGGGGTGCGCTTGCCCTCCACGGCGGACTGGATGCGGCGCGAGGCGAGGCTCGGAGCCGCGGCCACGAGCCGCTTGGTGTAGGGGTGCTGGGGATCGGCAAGGATCTCCTTGGAGTTGCCGTATTCGACGACCTGCCCCTTGTACATGACCACGAGCTTCTCCGCGCGCTCGGCAGCGAGGCCGAGGTCGTGCGTAATGAACAGCACCGAGGTGCCGTGCTCGCGGGTCAGGGTGCCCAGGTGATCCAGGATGCGACGCTGCACGGTGACGTCCAGGGCCGAGGTCGGCTCATCGGCCACGAGCAGCTTGGGCCGGGCCGACATGCCGATGCCGATCAGCACGCGCTGGCGCATGCCGCCCGAGAACTGGTTCGGGTACTGGCGCAGGCGGCTACCGGCGTCCGAGAGGCCGGCCTCCTTGAGCACCTCGATGACACGATCCTTGGCGGCCTTGCCGCGCAGGGACGTGTTGGCCTCGATGGTCTCCTTGACCTGGAAGCCCACGTTCCACACCGGGTTGAGGTTGGACATGGGGTCCTGGGGCACGTAGCCGATCTCGCGACCGCGGATGTACTCCATCTCCTTGCGGGAGAGCTTGGTCAGGTCCTTGCCGTTGAACAGCGCGGAACCGCCGGAGACGCGACCGTTCTCGGCCAGCAGGTCCAGGATCGCCGTGGCCGTCGTGGACTTGCCCGAGCCGGACTCGCCCACGATAGCCAGGTTCTCGCCCTGGTACAGGTCGAAGGACACACCGCGGACGGCGTTGACCTCTCCGCCCACCGTCTTGAAGGTGATCTGCAGATCGCGCACCTGCAGGAGCGGGGTCTCCTCCTCGAGGGAGGGATCCGGGGTCGTAGTGAAGTCCTCGCTCATCGACGGGCCCTCGCTTTCGGATCGAGTGCGTCGCGGACGATGTCGCCGAGCAACAGGAAGGCCAGAACAGTGATCGCCAGGGCTGCCGACGGGTACACCATCAGCATGGGCGTCGTGCGGATCGCTTCCTGGGCGGTGGAAATGTCATGGCCCCACGAAATCGCGGAGTCGCCGAGACCGATGCCCAGGAAGGACAGAGTCGCTTCGGCAACGATGTACGTGCCGAGGGAGACCGTTGCAATCACGATGACGGGTGCAAGGGCGTTAGGCACCACGTGCTTGAGCAGGATCTTGCCGCGCGAGACACCCAGGGCGATCGACGCGGTCACGTAGTCGGCGTTCTTCGCGGTCAGGACGGCACCACGCATGATGCGGGCGACCTGCGGCCAGCCGAACACCGCGAGCGTCAGGGCGAGGGTGACCTCGTTGCGACCCCACGGGATAACGGTCATGACCACGATCGCGCCGAGCACCGACGGGATGGCGAAGAAGATGTCGCCGAGGCGCGAAACGATCGAGTCGAGCCAGCCGCCGTAGTAACCGGCAACGGCGCCGATGATCGCACCAACCACGGTTGCCATGATCGTCGCCAGCAGGCCAACGGTCACGGAGGCGCGGGCACCGTGAATCACGCGGTAGTAGACGTCGCAGCCCTGCACATCAAAGCCGAAGGGGTGCCCGGCTTCGGGAGGCTCCACCGAGTTCAGGATGCGGCACGACTTCAGGCTGGACGGTGCCAGCAGATCCGGGAAGATCGCCACGAAGGCGATGACGACGATCAGGGCAAGACACACCCAGGTCAGCCAACGCCCGCGCATGTCCTTCCAGGCGTCACCCCAAACGCTCGAGGCCTTCTGGGAAGTATTAACGGCGTCGACCGCTGCGACAGGGGTCTCCTCGAAGGGCGCGACGTACCGTTCAATGTTTCGATTACTTGGCATAGCGGATCCTCGGATCGAGCACGGCGTAGAGCAGGTCAACGAGCAGGTTGGCCAGCATGAAGATGATCACCATGACGGCGACGAACGCAACGACCGTTGGTCCTTCGCCCTTGACCACGGCTTGGTAGACCGTGCCACCCACGCCGGCGATGTTGAAGATGCCCTCGGTCACGACCGCGCCGACCATGAGGGAGCCGAGGTCGGTGCCCAGGTAGGTCACCACGGGGATCAACGAGTTGCGCAGGATGTGCACTCGGATCACGCGGCCTCGCTTGAGGCCCTTTGCCGTGGCGGTACGGACGAAGTCTGCACCCATGTTCTCCGCAACGGAGGCGCGCGTCAGGCGAAGGATGTTGGCGAACGACACGCTCGCCAGCACGATCGCCGGGACGATCAGTTCGCCCCACGGTGCTTCCGGAGAGACGGTGGTGCGGGTGATACCCCACTTGATGCCCAGCAGGTACTGCAGCACGAAGCCGATGACAAACGTGGGGATCGAGATCAGCAGCAGCGAGATCACCAGTGCAGCCGTGTCAAAGACCTTGCCCTTACGCAGGCCAGCGACGAGACCGACGGCGATGCCCACGACCGACTCGAAGAGCAGCGCCAGCACGGCGAGGCGGGCGGTGATCGGGAAGGCCCGCGCCAGCTCTTCGGCCACGGGGCGACCCGAGTACGTCGTTCCAAGGTCACCGGTGAAGAGACCGCCGAGCCACAGGACGTACTGAACGATGACCGGCTTGTCCAGGTTGTACTGCTGACGGATCTGCTCGATCACTTCGGGAGCGGGCGGACGATCACCGTACAGTGCGGCGATCGGATCGCCTGGCATGGCGAAGACCATCAAGTAGATCAGCAGGGTGGCGCCGAAGAAGACGGGGATAAGTTGGAGGAGGCGGCGGCCGATGTACCAGAGCATCAACGCCTCGTCTCAGGGTGGGCTGTCATGGGATCTCCACGGTTGTAGCGGGAACGCGCCGTGACGCCCGGAGCTTGCGCCCCGGGCGTCACGGGTGGTCGTTAGACCAGGCCTAAAGGCCTTCGATCACTTGGTGATCTCGTGGTACAGCGGAACCGAGTTCCAGCCGATCTCCACGTTCTTCAGCTTGGGGTTCCAGACCGACTGAACATTGGAGTACCACAGCGGGACCACGGGGAGCTCCTTGATCAGGATCTCCTGGGCCTTGTTGTAATCCGCCTGGGCGGCCTCAGCGGAACCGGCGGCAGCGCCGGACTTCAGCAGAGCGTCAACTTCCTTGTTGGAGTAGCGGCCGTAGTTCGAGCCTGCACCGGTCTGGTACAGCGGGGCCAGGAAGTTGTACGCGGCCGGGTAGTCGGCCTGCCAACCGGAGCGGAAGGCGCCGGTCATGGCGTCCTTGTTCTCGTCGTCAAGCAGCTGCTTGAAGGCGGGGTAGGACTTGCCCTCGGCCTTGATGCCCAGGGTCTCGGAGAGCGAGTTGGCCACCGCGGTCACCCAGGTCTGGTGATCACCATCGGCGTTGTAGGCGATGGTGAAGGTGCCCTCGTACTTGGAGATGGCGTCGGCCTTGGCCCACAGCTCCTTGGCCTTGTCGGCGTTGTAGCTGAGGACGTCGTTGCCGGCCAGGCCCTTGCCCCAGGTATCCCAGCCGGAGAGCACCGGCGAGGTGAAGTCCTTAGCGGGGGCACGGGTGCCCTCGAAGATCTTGTCGGTGATCGCATCGCGATCAACGGCCAGCGAGATGGCCTGACGACGCAGCTCGCCCTCCTCGCCCGGCTTGAAGTGCTCCAGGTACTGGGGGATGGTGAACGACTGGAAGATCGCGGCCGACTGGTTCACGTTGGAATCCGGGAAATCGGACGTGAAGGTCTTGAAGGCCTTGGAGGGGATCTGGTCCAGAACGTCCAGGTTGCCGCCCTGAACGTCCGCGTAGGCGGCATCCTGGGTCGTGTAGAACTTGATGCTGATGCCGCCGTTCTTCGGCGTACGAGCACCCTGGTAGGAGTCGCTCTTGACGAGCTCGATGCCGGCGTTGTGCGTCCAGGCCTTGGCGTCCGCCAGCTTGTACGGGCCGTTGCCGATCGGGGACTCGCCGAAGGCCTTCATGTCCTTGAAGGCGACCTCCGGCAGCGGCACGAAGGCGGTGTAGCCGATGCGCAGCTTGAAGTCCGACTCGGGGTTGTTCAGCGTCACCGTGAACTCGGTGTCCGACGTCTTCTTCAGACCCGTCAGCTCGGAGTCCTTCTCGGCGTCGTAGCCCTTGATGTTCTCGAAGAAGTAGGAGGCACCCTGCTTGTTGGAGAACTTGGCGCCGTAGTTCCACGCCTTGATGAAGGAGTCGGAGGTCACCGGCGTGCCGTCGGAGAACTTCAGGCCGCTCTTCAGCTTGACGGTCCACACCGTGTTGTCGGCGTTGGGCTCGATCGACTCGGCCTGGTCCAGCTGCGGAGCACCCTTGGCGTCGAAGGACACGAGACCAGCGAAGACGAGGTCCGTGATCTTGCCGCCGCCCACCTCGGTGGTGTTGGTCGGGATCAGCGGGTTCTGCGGCTCGGTGCCGTTCGTCGAGATGATGTCGGTCGTGGCCGCAGCATTCGGGTCGGTGGTCGTGCCCTGGCTCGAAGTCGTGGACTCCGAGGACTTGCCGGAGTCGCCGGAGCCACCGCCACAGGCGGTCAGCGCCAGCGAGCCGGCCGCAAAAATGGACAGGGCGGCAAGCGCCTTGCGATTGGTCTTCACTGTTTCCTCCAGTGCGGGGTGTAGGTCGTTCGCAGGTCGACGCGGGCGGAGATGCCTTTGTCGGAGGTAGGTCGAGCTTACTCGGTCACAGCCGGGTCGTGCCCTGCATCACTGCCCAAGTTGGACAAGAGCCACGGGACGATACTCGCAAACCGCGAACACGGCGGTGTCAACCACGATTGTGACGGGCCTCCGAGGGGGATGTCGCCGCCCCACGCAACGGCCGCACGGGCGGAAAAGGCCCGTGATTGCGCTCGTTCCATGGGGGTGGAATCCTTCCCGGTGACCGCTTGACACCGATGTTGTGTGACGAGACAAAGTGTCACGCGTCACGTGTGAACAAATCTAGGATCACCCGTCAAGCATGTGAATATCAAGCCTGTCTTTCACAGTTTCTTGTTACCGAGCAGAAACATTGAAGCCTCAAGCACCACTGGGAAGCCCGAAAACACACGAGCCCGCCCCGGCTTTTCCGGGGCGGGCAAGTGATTGGGATTGGCGTGAAAACCTCTACGAGGCGCCCAAACCGAGCAGGCGGTGCCGGGCCTCGCGCCGCACCTTCTGCGCATCGGGATCCGGCACGGGCGCCGCGGCCAGCAGCTCCTTGGTGTAGTCCTCCTGCGGGAAGTGCAGCACCCGCTCCGTGGGGCCCTGCTCCACGACCTGGCCGCGCTTCATCACCACCACGTTGTCCGCGAGATGGTCAACCACAGCCAGATCGTGGCTCACGAAGAGGCAGGCAAAGCCGAAGTCGGCCTGAATCTCCTTGAGCATCGCTAGCACGGTGGCCTGCACGGAGACATCGAGCGCGGAGGTCGGCTCATCGGCGATGAGCACGGTCGGATCCAACACGAGCGCCCTGGCGATGCCCACGCGCTGCTTCTGGCCGCCGGAAAGCTCGTGCGGGTAGCGGTTGAGCACGTCCGCCGGCAGCTTCACCGCCGCCAGCAGTTCCTTGGCGCGGGCAACCCGATCGGCCTTGCTCCCAACCTTGTGCACCACCATCGGCTCCATGATGCAATCGCCGATGGGGAAGCGCGGATCCAAGGAGGCAGCCGGATCCTGGAACACCACGCCGATCGCGCGGCGAGCCTCCTTGGCCTCACGCCCCTTGAGCCTGGCCAGGTCCCGCCCCTGCACGCGCAGTTCGCCCTCGGCCGTCGGCAGCAGGCCGAGCACGGCCTTGGCCACGGTGGACTTGCCGGACCCCGACTCCCCCACGAGGGCCGTGGTCTCCCCCGCCGCGACGTCGAAGCTCACGCCCTCGGCAGCACGGAAGGTCCCCGACTTCACCTTGTAGTCGATCGCGATGTTCTTGGCGGAGAGCACCACGTCGCGATCCGCCGCCGCGGCGGCGGCGACCCTTTCAGCCTCGAGGCGCCCCGCCTCGTCGTCGTGCGTCAAGGCCACATCGGTGAGCCGCGGCACGGCGGCGAGCAGCGCCTGGGTGTACGGGTGCTGGGGCCGGTACAGGATGTCCTGGACCGTGCCCTCCTCCACGAGATCGCCCATGAACATCACCGAGACGCGGTCGGCCATGTCGGCCACCACACCCATGTTGTGGGTGATGAGCAGGATGCCCACGCCGAGGTCGTCCTTGAGCTCGCGCAATAGATCAAGCACATCGGCCTGCACCGTCACGTCGAGCGCCGTAGTGGGCTCGTCGGCGATGATCACCTTGGGCTCGCACGTCAGCGCCATCGCGATCACGATGCGCTGGCGCTGGCCGCCGGAGAACTGGTGAGGGTACTGCTTGATGCGCTTGGCCGCATCCGGGATGCCCACGCGCTCGAGCAGCTTGACCGCGCGGTCGCGGGCGGCCGCGCCGTACGCGATGTTGTGTGTTTCCAGACCCTCCGTGAGCTGCTGCTCCACCGTCAGCACGGGGTTCAGCGCGGTCATGGGCTCCTGGAAAACCATGGCGATCTCCGTGGCGCGCAGCTTGCGCATGCGCTCCTCCGGCAAGCCGATCACCTGGTGCCCCGTCACCTCGACGCTGCCGCTCACGATGGCGTTGGGCGGCAGCAGGCCCATGGTGGACAGGGACGTGACGGACTTGCCGGAACCCGACTCGCCCACGAGGGCAACGACCTCGCCTGCCTTGAGCTGCAGGTCGAGACCTTTCACCGCGGCCTTGGCCGTGTCGCCGGTGGCGAAGGCCACCTTCAGATCGCGGATGTCCAGAACGACCTCGCCGCGCACGGCGCTTTCACGGGTGTGGCTCATCGCTTGCCCTCCTCATCCTTGCGATCCTCTTGCGCCGCCTCGACGGCGCCCACGGCGGGTTCAACGCCGCCGCCACTGCTCGACGGCGGGCGGTTGCCCACCGCCTCCTCGGCGCGTTCCGCGGCGGTCGGCACCGCAACGGGGCGGATGCCCAGGAGCGCGGCCGCGGCCAGGTTGCGCTTCTTCATGCGGCCGGACTGGCGCGGATCAAACGCGTCGCGCAGCCCGTCGCCGATGAAGTTAACCGCGAGGGCGATGGTCAGGATGATGAGGCCGGGCCACCAGAACAGCCAGGGGCGCGTCGTGAAGGAGTTCTGGTAGTTGGAGATGAGCAGGCCGAGCGAAGAGTCCGGCGGCTGCACGCCGAAGCCCAGGTAGGACAGGCTCGTCTCGAGCAGTACGGCCGCCGCCGTGGCGAGGGTGGCGTTCACGAGGATGGTGCCGATGCAGTTGGGGATGAGGTGCTTCAGGATGATGCGCCAGCTGCTCGCCCCCATAGCACGGGCCGCCTCGACGTACTCGCGTTCGCGCAGCGTGAGCACCTGGGCGCGCACGAGGCGGGCCAGGCCCGCCCA
Organism: Galactobacter sp.; assembly: GCA_022712075.1. Classification (GTDB taxonomy): domain Bacteria; phylum Actinomycetota; class Actinomycetes; order Actinomycetales; family Micrococcaceae; genus Galactobacter. The sequence goes on along the minus strand of JALAHE010000034.1, from coordinate 10,997 downwards.
CGAGACCACGCCGAGCATGATGCCGAGGAACCACGGGCTCTGGATGGCGCCGGAGCCGATCTTGGACACGATCGCGGCGATGAGGAGGAGCGGGATGACGAAAAAGACATCCGCGATGCGCATGATGATCGCGTCGACCCAGCCGCGGTAGTAGCCGGCGAGGGCGCCGAGGACGGTGCCGATGATGGTGCCCGAGATGCCCACGAGGAAGGCAACGATGAGCGAGACCTGGGTTCCGCTCATCACCAGGGCGAAGTAGTCGCGGCCGATGTCTTCTTGGCCGAACCAGTGTTGTGCGCTCGGGACGCCGCCATTGATAGAGACCGAGGTGGTCTTGTAGTCATACGGCCACCACCCCTTGATGCCGAAGATGCCGATCGATGTCATCGACACGACGATCAGCACGGCCAGCACGGCGGCCGAGATCATGGCGGGCTTGTGGCGGATGAATCGCCCCCACACGAGCCGTCCCTGGCTCAGGGAATCCTGCTTGGCTGCAAGCTGCGCGTCCTCGACCGCAGCCACGGAGGCGGCAGCGGCGTCCGGGGTGTCTTGGGTGTTCATGAGGTTCCTCTCATGCGATCCGTTGTCGTCTGCGTGTTTCGGCGTCATACCCGGATCCTCGGGTCGATGAGCGCGTAGATCACGTCGCTGAGCAGGTTGAAGAGGACCGCCACGCCGCCCGTGACCAGCACGAAGGCCATGACGGGCGCGGGGTCCACATTGTGCAGACCGGTAGCGAACATCTCGCCCATGCCCTTCCAGCCGAAGACGCGCTCCGTGATCACGGCGCCGCCGATAACCGCTGCAAAGTCCATGGCCACGATCGTGACGATGGGGATCAGCGCGTTGCGGAAGGCGTGGCGCAGGATCACGGTGCGCTCGGGCAGGCCCTTGGAACGCGCCGTGCGCATGTAGTCCTGCCCCTGCACGTCGATCATGGCTGCGCGGGTGTAGCGGGAGTACGAGGCGATCGACACGACGGCCAGGACGAGCGTCGGCAGCAACAGCTGGGTTCCGTTGTCCAGGAACGTCTCCCAGAAGGTGCCCTTGAAGTTCGGCGTGTTCGAGCCGATCGTCGAGATGGGTCGCGGCTTCAGTGCCTTGAACCCTGGCCATTACACGAAGAGATGGTCGACGATCGTCAGGAACGCGCCGGTCAGGGTCACGCGCACGGCGGCGCCAACGGCCGGCGGGCGGAAGCGTCCGCCGAGCAGCACACCCAGCCCCCACGTGACGGCGATCGCCAGGAGCAGGCCGAGGATCAGGATCCACCAATTGGGCGCAGAGAGCAGGTTCCAGCTCGCGTAGTAAACCACCATGACCAGCCCCGCGCTGATCAGCGCAGGCACCCAGACGCGTCGCTCCTTGAAGCCGACGGTGGTCTGAATCGCGAAGGCGCCGACGGCCAGGATCACCACGGCGATCACGGCCGGCCCCATCTGCGGGTACTGCCAGAAGCGCAGCCACGTGAAGTAGGGCATGGCCACGCCCACCACGATCGCCACGACGACGAACGAGATCAGTCGGCGCTTCCAGGACCCACCCATGAAGAGCATGACGATCAGCCCCAGGATGATGGCTGTCAGCACGATTTGTGCCGGCGAGAACGATGGATTGGCGATCCAGTTGTTGTAGTTGATGGCCGCGTACTCCTTCAGGAGCACGGCCACCCAGAACACCGGGAGCGAGAACAGCACGAAGGCGATGAACGTGATGATGTAGTCGAAGTCGGAGTACTGGCGGATAGCGGTCATAACGCCAACCAGGATGCCCACGATGCAGGCGATGATGACGGAGAGCAGCACCAGGCGCAGCGTGGAGGCCGCGGCCGAACCGAGCTGATCGAGAACGGCATTGCCGTTCACGTCGTTGCCCAGGTTGCACTGGCCCCAGACGCAGCCGGCGGCGCCGCCGAGCCACTTGAGGTAACGCAGGAACCACGGGGTGTCCAGATCAAGTGCAACGATGCGCGCCTGCATCTGGGCAGCGACCTTGGGGTCATTTGCTTGCTCACGCATGCCCGAGAGGGGATCACCCGAGAGCGTGGTGAGGAAGTAGACGAGCACCGAGGCGAGCAACAGCACGATGGCCGAGACCCCAAGGCGTCGAAGAATAAAGGTAAGCACGGCGATTCACAGCCCTTTCGACGCGTGCGAAACGGGAACGGGGCGGGCCCGGGATCCTGGTGAGGACCCCGGGCCCGCTCGCAAATGGTTGAGGCGAGGCGTCAGCGACCGAGGGTCACTTGGCCAGGCGCTGCCACTGTTCTGCGTTCCAGGTGATGCCGTCCTGCGTGTTCGTGTGAATCACGTTGGTGACATCCGCGCCCGCGGCGTCGATGCCCGGGTGCTGGAAGATCGGAATGCCGAACATGTCGTTCCACAGTTCCTTCTCGGTGTTGACCAGGGCCTGGCTGTGCTTCTCCAGGTCCATCGTGGTCTGCACGACCTTCAGGTTCTCGTCAACGGTCTTGTTCGAGTACTTGCCGAAGTTCTGACCGGAGCCGGTGGTGTAGATGTTGGCGTCCGAGGTCAGCTGGCCCGAGCCGGCCCAGGCGAAGAGGAACGCGTCGTAGTCGTTCTTCGTGACGGGGCCGCCCTCACCGGAGAACGTCTCGGAGGCGATGTCCTTCACGTCGAAGCCCGCCTGGTCACAGGAAGCCTTGATGAGCTGGACCTCGTTGGCGCGGCGCGGGTTCGGCGTGTTGTAGCCGATGCGCACCGTGACCTTGCCGTTGGTCTTCTTGGCGGAGGAAGCGTCGACGAGCTTCTTGGACTCCTCGATGTTCACCTTGTCGTAGAGGTCGGCCGGGTAGGCGTCCTTCGTGACCTTCTCGTAGAGCTCGTCACCCGGGAAGGAGACGCGCGAGTTGAGGACCTGCGCCTCGGGGTTCAGCGGCTTGATGAGCTGTTCCACGATCTGCTCGCGCGGGATGCACATGGCGAAGGCCTTGCGCAGGTCCGCGTCATCCTTGAAGACGGACGTGCCGGCGAAGTTGAAGTCGACGTGCTCCCACGTCATGGTGTTGCCCTTGATGATGTTCACCGACGCGCCGAGCGCCTCGAGCTGCTTGAGCGTGTCGAGCGTGGGCTGCGGGGACATAACGTCCAGGTCCTTGTTCTGCAGGGCCTGCACCATGGCGGAGGGATCCACGAAGCGGAAGGTCAGCTTGGAAACGCCCGGCTTGGGGCCCCAGTACTTCTCGTTCGGCACGAGGGTGACCGACTGGCCCTTCTGCCAGGAATCCAGGATGTACGGACCGGCGGAGACGTTCAGGTCCGCCGCGGGCAGCTGCCCGGCGCCCTTGTTCCAGCCGGTGGACCAGAACGCGGCGGCCTTGGCCAGCTTGTCCTTGTCCTGGGCGCGCAGCGCGGAGACGAGGTCCTCGATGCTCATGCCGGCCTGCTTGGCCACGACGTGGGCGGGCTGAGCCATAAAGGTCTGCAGCTTCCAGTCGAGGTTCGGGTCCTTGTAGGTGACTGTGAACTCCTTGCCGTCGACATCGCCCTCGGGGCCCTTGGGGACCAGGCCCACGAGGTCGCCGGAGACGTTGTTGAACAGCGGGGTCTTGCCGTCGGCACCCAGGAGGGTGGCGTTCTGCGAGCCCCAGGCCAGGACCGCGTCGGCGACCGTGATCGGCGTGCCGTCGGACCAGACGGCGTCCTTGTTGATCGTGTACTTGATCTGCAGCGGGCTGTCGGAGACGACCTCGGCGGTACCGAGCGTCTCGTTCGGGATGACCTTGCCGTCGGTGCCGAAGTAGAAGAAGCCCGAGCTGTAGAGCGCGGCGATCGAGTTCGAGTAGGTGTCGTAGGTGGCCGGCGTCAGCGTGTTGTAGCCGCCGAACTCGGTGCCACCGATGGACACCTTGAGCTCGCCGTCCTGCGTCTGGATGTCCTTGAGGTCCAGCTTGCCGGATCCATCAATCTGCGCAGCCTGCTCGGTCCCGGTGGAGCCCGAGGCGGAGGCCGAACCTGAGGCTGAGCCTGAGGACGACGGGGTGCTCGGTCCACCCGGCGCGCAAGAGGCCAGGGCGAGGGCGGCCACCGCGCCAGCGGCGACGGCCAGGGGGATGCGCTTGAGTCGCATGTCCACTCCTAAAGGGTCGAGGGCCCGGGGTGTCCGGGGATGGTGCGAGGCGGATCACGTGGTGACGTGAGCCCGACCACATGTCTGGGAACTGTAGGTCGCCTGGGAGTCTTCTGGAAATATCAAACGGGACTTTCACGTGTGGTTGTTACCAAACAGTGACATGAACCCCGTTCGCCTCCCAATCACTTTTTCCTTGTCGTGACAAGCAAGTTCACCCCTGTAACAGATGTGAACCAATCGACGAATGCTGTAACCAGCATCACACGCCATGCGCTATCCCCTGCGTGAAGCGAGTAAGATCAGAGGCTTTAGCAAACGTGTTCGGTCCACCGGCCGCCTCAACCTCAGTGGTGATCCCATGACTCAGTCCCCCTCCGCACCCCAGATCCCAGGGAAGGGGGCAAGCACCTCGCGCGGCTTCTTCGGCCACCCTTGGGGTCTCGCCAACCTGGCCGGCGTCGAGATGTGGGAGCGCTTCAGCTTCTACGGCATGCAGTCGCTGCTGGCGTACTACATCTACTACTCGGTCACCGACGGCGGCCTGGGCATGTCCCAGGCGGCGGCTGCCTCGATCGTCGGCGCCTACGGCGGACTCGTCTACTTGTCCGCCGTCCTGGGCGGCTGGATTGCCGACCGCATCCTGGGAGCCGAGCGCACCCTCATCACCGCGGCCAGCGTCATCATGCTCGGCCACATCGCCCTGGCCGTCGTGCCCGGCGGGCTCGGACTCGCGATCGGCCTGATCTTCATCGGGCTGGGCTCCGGCTCCCTCAAGGTCACCACCGTGACCGTGGTCGGCGACCTGTACACGCCGGAGGATCAGCGCCGCGACGCTGCCTTCTCGCTCTACTACATGGGCGTGAACCTCGGCGCCCTCATCGGCCCCCTGGCGACGGCCTGGCTCTGGGGCGCCAAGGGCTTCCACTGGGGCTTCGGCCTCGCCGCCGTGGGCATGGCCCTCGGCCTCATCCAGTACATCCTGATGCGCCGCCACACCCGCACCGAGGCCAACTCCAAGGCCCCGCACCCGCTCAACGCGAGCGAGCGCGTGCGCTGGTCCCTGATCGCGATCATCGCCCTGGCCCTCATCCTCGCCGCCGTGCTGCACGGCTGGATCTCCGCCGAGAACCTCTCCGACATCGTGGTCGTGGCCACCATCGTCGCCGCGATCATCCTCTTCGCGGTCATCCTGACGTCCAAGCAGATCGACCGCACCGAGCGCAGCCGCGTCTACTCGTTCATCCCGTTGTTCGTTGCCTCTGCCGTCTTCTGGGCCCTGTTCCAGCAGCAGTTCACGGTCCTCGCGATCTACGCGGACGAGCGCCTGAACCGCACCATCTTCGGCTGGGAGATGCCGCCGAGCGTCGTGAACTCGATCAACCCGGTCTTCATCATCCTGTTCGCTGGCGTGTTTGCAGCGATGTGGACCAAACTCGGCAACCGCCAGCCGTCCACCCCCCTGAAGTTCGCGATGGGCACGGGCATCATGGGCATCGCCTTCCTCGTGTTCATCCCGTTCTCCGGCGGGGCCGCAAACTCGGTGCCCCTCATGGCGATCGTGCTGATCCTCTTCCTCTTCACCCTCGCCGAGCTGTGCCTCTCCCCCGTGGGCCAGTCCCTCGCCACGCGCTTGGCGCCGCAGGCCTTCCACTCCCAGATGGTCGCCCTGTTCTTCCTCTCCGTGGCCCTGGGTTCGGCCGCCGCCGGCACCCTGGCCGGCTTCTACTCCTCCGACAACGAGATCCCGTACTTCCTGGTGATCGGCCTGGCCGCGATCGTGGTCGCCGTGCTGCTGGTGTTGGTCCGCAAGCCGATCCTGAAGCTCATGGCCGGCGTGAAGTAGGGGCTCGCCTCCTCTCACAAAACCAAGGCACGACGTCGCCCGCTCACGTGAGCGGGCGACGTCGTGCCTTTGTTGTTCTCAAGGAAGCGGCCGCGGGCGGCCCCCCGTCATCTCGCGAGTTTTTCGCGTCTCCGCGACTCTTTGTCGCGGAGAGGCCACAAAGTCGCGAGGCCGGGACGACGCGCGCCGGTTACCGTGCAGCAAGCCAGGCGCCGCCTGCCTGCCACAGCGGCCAGCCGGTCCACACGGTGCACGCGGCCAGGGCGAGAACGAAGGTGCCGAGCCACAGCCACGCTGGCACGCGCGTGGCGCGGGCCAGCGCCGCCGGGTCGTCGCCCCGTCCGCCCGAGCTCATGACCACCCCCAGGTGCCGCCAGGCGCCCACGAGGAGGAATACCCCTAGGCCGAGGACGAGGGCGGCGGAACCCCACGCTGGAAGGAACCAACCCGCGGCGAAGGCCCCGGCCGCGGCCAGGATCACGAGGCCGGCGGTGCCCCAGGAGCGCGCGAAGATCAGGGCAAGCAGCATGATCAGCGCGCTGAGCGCGAGCGCCGTGCCGGCCCATCCGGCCAGCGCAGCATGCACCAGGACGGCGCCGAGCAGCGCGGGGGCCGGGTAACCGGCCCAGGTGCTGAGCACGAGCCCGGCGCCGCTGGGGCGGCCGCTCGTGACGGCGTGCCCCGACATGTCGCGGTTGACAACAAAACCGCGGAAGCGCCGCCCGAACGCAAGACCGACCGCGGCGTGGCCGAGCTCGTGGCTGAGCGTCACCAGCAGGCGCAGGCGCAGCCACAGGAACGGCGTGGCGACCGCGAGCAGGGCCGCCGCTATCGCGAGCGGCAGCCACATCCCCACGACCGGGGCGATGCCGGGGAGCAGGCGGGCAGGGATCTCGGGCAGGGAATTCATGTCCACACCATCTTGCCCCGGCGGGCTGTGCCGGTCCTGAGCCGCGCTAGTTCGGTTTCACCTCGAGGCCGGAGACGTCCACCTTATCGAGGGGAACGAGTCCCCCGGCGCGGCCTGCCCGCAGGCGGTGGATGAGCCAGACCAGCAGGAAGATCGGCAGGCCGATGTAGGCCGAGATCACCTCGGGCAGGCGGCCATCGAGGATTGCCTGATAGTTCTGGCCGGCGATCACCACGAGCATGACGACCAGCGCGAGCAGCGGGCCCACGGGGAAGAACGGGGCCACATACGGGAGGTCCTTCAGCGAGTGGCCCTGCTTCAGATAGGCCCTCCGGAAGCGGAAGTGGGACCACGAGATGCCAACCCACACGATGAAGCCGGAGAGGCCGGAGACGTTGATGAGCCAGGTGTAGGCGCCGCCGTCGCCCAGGATGCTCGTCAGGAAGGCGAAGACGCCGATCGCCGCCGTGGCCAGGAGCGCCATGACGGGCACGCCGCGCTCGTTGAGCCTCACAAAGAGCTTGGGAGCCTTGCCCTCCTTGGCCAGCGAATAGAGCATGCGCGTCGAGGCATACAGGCCGGAGTTGCCGGCCGAGAGCACGGCACTCAGGATGATCGCGTTCATGACGCCGGCGGCAATGCCGATACCGGCCCGCTCAAAGACCAAGGTGAACGGCGAGGCCGTGACGTCGCCTGCGTCGGCCGAGGCGAGAAGGCTCGGATCCGTGTACGGCAGCAGGAAGCCGATGATCGCGATGGCCAGGATGTAGAAGAGCATGATGCGCCAGAAGATGGAGCGGATGGCGCGGGGCATGTCCCGGCGCGGGTTCTCGCTCTCGCCCGCTGCGACGCCCACGAGCTCGGTGCCCTGGAAGCTGAAGCCGGCGATCATGAAGACCGAGACGATGGAGAGCCATCCGCCCACGAAGGGCGCGTCCCCCGTGGTCCAGTTGGAGAAGCCGGGACTGCCTCCGCCCATGACGCCGAAGATCATGAGGGTGCCGAGCACCAGGAAGACCAGCACGGTGACGACCTTGATCGCAGCGAGCCAGAACTCGCCCTCGCCGAAGGCCCGCGCCGAGAGCCAGTTCAGGCCCGTCAGGAGCGCCAGGAATGCGGCGGCCCAGATCCAGCTCGGGACGTCGGGGAACCAGAAGGACATGATGACGCCGGCCGCCACGAGCTCCGCCGCCAAGGTGATGGCCCAGTTGAACCAGTAGTTCCAGCCCGTCGCGAAGCCGAAGGAGGATCCGACGTAGCGCGTGGCGTAGGTCTGGAACGAGCCAGCCACCGGCAAGTGCGTCGACATCTCGCCGAGCGACTGCATCACGAAGAGCACCATGATGCCGATCACGGCATACGCGACGAGCGCACCGCCGGGGCCGGCCTGGGCGATGGTGCCGCCCGATCCGAGGAAGAGGCCGGTGCCGATGGCGCCGCCGATCGCGATCATCTGCAGGTGGCGCGCCTTGAGCCCGCGCTTGAGCTGCGGCTCCGAGCCTGAGTGCTGGGAGGCGCCGGGTGCGGCGGTGGACATGGGAGTCCTTCCTGGTGGGGTGCTGACCCACCAAGGCTAGGCCCGAGACCCGCCCGAGAACCCAGCATCGGGCCGGGTGACGCCCGTGCGTTCAGACACTGAACCGGCTGGACGGTCAGTCGCGAGCGCCGCCCAAGGAGGCCCGGCGGGCCGCCCAGGGCCCGCCCGAGGCACCCCCGCGCCGTCGTGCATGGGGCCCACCAACAGCCCGGACATGATCAGAGATCACCCTCATGGTCAAGTCACCCCGATGTCAATTTACTGTCCTGTGGCAACTATAATGTCCCGGTGAACACCCAGACATTCCCGCATCTCATGGCTGCTGGCCGCATCGGCCCCATGGAGACAGCGAACCGCATTGTGCTGCCGGCGATGGACATGAACGTGTCCGAAAACGGCGAGATCGAGCAGACCGAGATCGATCACTACGTGGCCCGCGCCAAGGGCGGCGCCGGCCTCATCATCACCGGCGCGTGCGCCATCTCCTTCCCGTACGGCGCCGCCTCCATGAAGGAGCCGGGGCTCTCGGAGGACCGCTTCATCCCGGGCCTGAAGGCCCTCGCCGACGCGATCCACGCCGCGGGTTCCAAGCTCTGCGTTCAGTCCACGCACCACGGCAAGGTGGCCCGCGTCGACACCCTCAACGACCGCCCCGTCCTCGCGCCGAACCCGCAGGACTACAGCTACTCCATGAAGGCCATGGCCGATTGCACGCCGGAGGAGCTCGCCAAGATGGGCGCGACCACGGCCGGCAAGCAGACCACCTACAAGTCGATGTCCAAGGAGGACATCGACTGGCTCATCGAGAGCTGGGCCGACGCCGCCGAGCGCGTGGCGAAGTCTGGCGCCGACGCCATCGAGATTCACGTGGCCCACGGCTACATCCTTGGCGTCTTCCTCAACCAGCGCGACAACCAGCGCACCGACGAATACGGCGGATCCCTCGAGAACCGCGCCCGCCTGGCCTGCGAGGTCATCGCCGCCGTCAAGGCGCGCGTGGGCGACTCCCTCGCGATCATCGTGCGCGTGGCCGGCGAGGAGTACGGCCAGGAGGGCGCGCTCTCGCTGGCCGAGTCCACCGAGGCCTCGCAGCTCTTCGAGCGCGCCGGCGCCGACGCCATCCACGTCACCGGCTGGGGCCGCAACCCCTTCGACAACTTCACCGACGGCCCGCTGCCCAACAAGGTCGGCGCGTACGTGGAGAACGCCGGGCACATCAAGAAGCACGTCTCCGTGCCCGTCATCGCCGTGGGCCGCATGCTCCCCGACGTCGCCGAGAAGGCCATCTCCCAGGGCAAGACCGACTTCGCAGCGATGGGCCGCCAGCTCCTGGCCGATCCCGAGCTGCCGAACAAGCTCGCCGCCGGCAAGCCCGAGACCGTGCGCCCCTGCATCAACTGCTACCTGTGCGTCGGCGAGAACTTCTTCGACGACACCCCGTTCTGCGCCGTGAACCCCTCCCTCGGCAACGAGAAGGTCCTCCCCCTGCGCCCCACCTCCGCGTCCAAGCACGTGGTGGTCATCGGCGCGGGCCCCGCGGGCCTCGAGAGCGCCCGCGTGCTGACGGAGCGCGGCCACCGCGTCACGGTGGTGGACAAGGCCGATCGCCTCGGCGGCACCATGTGGTTCTCCACCATGACCACCCCGGACAACGAGCGCCTCCTGCGCTGGTTCAAGGAGGAGATCAAGCGCCTGCGCATCTCCGTGAAGCTGGGCACGCGTGCCACGGTGGAGCTCATGCGCGAGCTGAAGGCCGACCACGTCATCGTCGCCACGGGCGCCGTGCGCCCCAAGCCCGATTTCCCCGGCGGCGACCTGCCGAACGTGCAGACGGGCGACACGCTGCGCGCCATGATGCTCGGCACCGCCACGGCCCAGGAGGCAGGCCTCGTGCTGTCCACGCTGGGCAAGGCCGGCCGCCTCTCCGGCCTGACCAAGTCCCCCGAATTCGTCCGCCAGTTCACCAAGTACTGGCTGCCGATGGGCAAGGACGTCGTGGTGATCGGCGGCTCGCTCGTGGGCCTGGAGCTCGCCGAGTTCCTCGCCGAGCGCGGGCGCCGCGTGACCCTGCTGCACGAGAAGCAGCAGCTGGGCCTGCCCCTGGCCATGCCGCGCCGCTGGACCGCCGTGAAGGATTCCGAGGCGCACGGCGTCAAGATCCACCGCAACGTCAAGGTCGATCGCATCACCGAGAAGACGGTGGAGTGGACCGAGAACGGCGAGAGCTTCACCGCCCCCGCCTCCATGGTCGTGTACGCGGACGGCACCACCTCGGCGGCCCCGTTCGCCGCCGAGCTCGAGGCCGCGGGCATCGCGCACGACGTGGTCGGCGACGCCGGCGCCGTGAACTACATCCACGGCGCCATCCACTCCTCCTTCAAGGTCGCCTCGGAGCTCTAGCCCCGCGGCTTCCGGCGGGCCTCACGGCCCGTCGGAGGAGTCAATTGCTCGACGCCGGTCGGGGCCACTGTGAGGGTGGGTCCCGGCTGGCGTTGTCGTACCTAGGACTCGAAGAGTCCGCTTCGGCCGGCCGAAGGCTTACCGAAAATAACAAAAACCAGGGAGAAGAGAATGCGGTGTTGTGAGGAGGGGGGGGGGGGGGGGGGGGGGGG
>JALAHE010000346.1 GCA_022712075.1 Galactobacter sp. | reverse complement strand
CTCCCAAAAACCCCCCCCGCCCCGCGGGCGGGGGGCCACCCCCCGCCGGCGGGGGGCGTTTATGGGTTCGGGGTGCCTGGTGTTGGCTGCCCCCCCCCCCCACCGCGGGGTCACGCCAACGGTGCGGAGGACGGCTGTCGCCCCTCTCAGGGGTGAAGCGGCAACAACCGGCCCCCACCCGGGAACGCCTTGGGGAAGGGTTCCCGGACCGGCCGGGCGGGCCAAGACGTGGGGTGGCCCGCTCTTCCGGCGACGGTGCGGAGGCCACGAACGCTTGCTCGCACCCTCCACAGAGGAAGAGTCGCGGGAGGCGGAAATCTCCCCGCGGCGGCCCGACTTTTTCTGACAGCGTGAGATGTTCACGTCGGCGGCCCGGGCCTAGTGCCGCCGCCGCAGCGCGGAGCCAACGCCAACGGGGCCCGACGGCGGGTGGAAACCACCCGCCGTCGGGCCCCGTAGGTGCCCGGCTCAGGCGCGCCTAGGCGCGGACCTGACGCTTGGAGGAGATGACGCCGGTGTCGAAGCCGGCCAGGTGCAGGCCGCCGTGGAAGCGGGCGTGCTCGATCTTGACGCAGCGGTCCATGACCACGGAGAGGCCGGCGTTCTCGGCGATCGCCGCGGCCTCCTCGTTCCAGGAACCCAGCTGCAGCCAGAGGGTCTTGGCGCCGGCCTCGATGGCCTCCTGGGCCACGCCAGGCAGGTCGTCGTGCTTGCGGAAGACGTCGACCAGGTCCGGGGACTCCGGCAGGTCCGCGAGGGACTTGTAGACCGGCTGGCCCAGGATCTCCGTGGCCACGGGGTTCACGAAGTAGACCTTGTACGGGGAGGAGGAGAGCAGGTACGTCGCCACGAAGTACGAGGCGCGCGAGGGCTTGTCCGAGGCGCCGACGATGGCGATGGACTTGGCGTCGCGCAGCAGATTCAGGCGCTCGCCGGCGGACGGGCCGACCCAGGTGCGCTCGGGGGTCTCGGTGCTCACTTGGCGCCTCCCACGGGGATCGAGCAGGCCTCGTACTCCGGGGCAGCGAACTCCTCGGCGACCTCGGGCACGGACTGCGAGGCGGTGAGCGCCTGGTCCAGATCCCAGAGGATGTCCTCCAGGTCCTCGAGGCCCACCGAGATGCGGATCAGGTCATCCGGGATGCCGCCGGCCACGAGCTGCTCGGGGGTGAGCTGCTGGTGCGTGGTGGAGGCCGGGTGCAGCACGAGGGTCTTGGCGTCGCCGATGTTTGCAAGGTGGCTGGCCAGCTGCAGGTTCTCGATGAAGCGGGCGCCCGCCTCGCGGCCGCCCTTCACGCCGAAGCTGAAGACCGAGCCCACGCCGTCTGGCAGGAGCGCCTTGGCGCGCTCGTGCTCGGGGTGCGAGGGGAGGGAGGCGTGGTTCACGTAGGTGACGAGCGGGTGCTCATCCAGCCACGCGGCCACGGCGTTGGCGTTCTTGACGTGCTCGTCCATGCGCTGCGGCAGGGTCTCCACGCCGAGCAGCAGGTTGAACGCCGACTGCGGCGCCAGCGAGGGGCCGATGTCGCGCAGCTGCTCGGAGCGCAGCTTGGTCAGGAAGCCGTACTCGCCGAAGTTCCCCCACCAGGAGACGTTGCCGTAGGAGGCAACCGGCTCGGTCATGGACGGGAACTTGCCGTTGCCCCAGTTGAAGCGGCCGGACTCGACGACCACGCCGCCGAGGGTGGTGCCGTGGCCGCCGATGAACTTGGTGGCGGAGTGGATCACGATGTCCGCTCCGTGCTCCAACGGGCGCAGGAGGTACGGGGTGGTGAGCGTGGAGTCCACGACGAGCGGGATGCCGTGGCGGTGCGCCACCTCGCCCAGGCCGTCCAGGTCAACGATGGAACCCGAGGGGTTCGCGACGACCTCGGTGTAGATGGCCTTGGTGTTCTCCTGGATGGCGGCCTCGAAGTCGGCGGCCTCGGTGGAGTCAACGAAGGTGGTCTCCACGCCGAAGCGGCGCAGGGTCACGTCGAGCTGTGTGATGGTGCCGCCGTACAGGCGCGAGGAGGCAACGATGTGGTCCCCGGCCTGCGTCAGCGCGGCGAAGGTGATGAACTCGGCGGCCATGCCGGAGGACGTGGCCACGGCGCCGATGCCGCCCTCGAGCGAGGCGATGCGCTCCTCAAAGGCCGCCACCGTGGGGTTGCCGATGCGGCTGTAGATGTTGCCGTACTTCTGCAGCGCAAAGAGGTTGGCTGCGTCGTTCGCGTCTTGGAAGACGAACGAGCTGGTCTGATAAATCGGCACGGCGCGGGCTCCGTGCTCGGAGTCCGGCGTCCCGCCGGCGTGCAGTGCACGCGTGCGGAAGCCGAAGCGGTGTTCGGGCGTGGTCGAGGGCATGAGACTCCTTCCATCGACTCCCGGCGGTAGCACCTGGCCTTCCCTGCACGACGACGCGTGGTCGCCTTGAGGGGGCTGGTTGCTGCGGTCTCGACGGGCCGGGTCCCTGAACCGCTCTAGATGGTCGCCTTTCAGTCTGTCAGCGGCAGGGGTGACACGCGAAATCATGTTCCGTCATACGGCGCAAAGCGGCGCCCGCCCCGAAGATCCTTCGAAGGCCGGCGCGGCTTTGCTTCGGTGCCAGCCGGCGCTACGGCATGGCCACCTGGAACGGGCCGCTCAGCGTGATCTCGGAGCTGCCGGTGCCGCCGCCCGTCTGGGTGAAGCTGAGCTGTGCCGTGATGGTGGTGTTGAGGTTGTTCCAGTCGAACCAAGGCTGCTGACCCCACTCGCCAGCGTCGAAGGCGAGGTGCAGCGGGCCGTTCGAGGAGTGGTTCCAGCCCGTGTACGTCAGGGTGCGGCCCATCGTGTTGTCGGGCTCGCCACGCTGGACGATGGACTGGACCCACGTGATCTTCAGGTCGCAGAGCGCCTGGCCGTCGACGGTGCCGCGCGTCAGGATCTCCTCGATCTGGGCCAAGGCCCCGTCGCCGCCGGCACCCGTGGAGTTGTCGTCCGCGGTGACCGCATAGGACTCGCCCTGCAGCCAGCCGCCCTGCGTGGTGTGCGCCGTGAGCCAGGCCGGGGGTGCAGCGCACTCGCGCGGCGCGGTTTCCGTGACCGTGACGGTGGGGCCATCGGCGGTCTCTGTTGCAGTCTCGGTCACGGTCTCCACCGCGCCCGGGGCCGTCTCGGTGACGGTGGAGCCCGGCAGGGTTTCGGTGCCGCCGGGTGCCGTCTCGGTGACCGTGGACCCGGGAAGGGTGACCACGGTGCCGGGCAGGGTGACCACCGAGCCGTCGGCGGTCCGCGTCACGGTGGAGCCGGGCAGGGTCACCACGGTGCCGTCGGCGGTCTCCGTGGTGGTCGTGTTCACGGTGGGGCCAGCTGCCGTCTCCGTGGCCGTCTCGGTAACGTAGACGGCGTTGGCGCCGTTGCAGTCGACACCGGCGGCGGCGTTCGGGGCGCCCGCCAGCGGCAGCGCGCCGAGCAGGCCCACGAGGCCCAGGGCCATGAGGGCGCCCGTGCGGGTGCGGCGGGACTTGGCGATGAGCACGATCGCGGCGGCGATGAGCGCCAGGGCGATCGCCACGAGGGTGATCGTCGTTCCGGCGCTCAGGCCGGTCTGGGGGAGGCATTCCATGGGGCGTCCTTGGGGGTGAGTGCCGCGCAACCGGGGGACGCGCGCGGGCGACCCTGCGAAAGATACCGGATCCGGGGCGTGGAGCATGACTCGCGTCTCACGGCAACGCCGTTGCCCCGACCGACGGGACTCGGCAGGGGTGCCTCCGCCGCGAGCAGTGAGTCCCCGGGGCAGTCTCCGGGGCGG
>JALAHE010000345.1 GCA_022712075.1 Galactobacter sp. | reverse complement strand
GGCCCTCCCCCCCCCCCCCCCGCGCCCGCGCCCCCCGCCCCCTCGCCGCCCGCGCCCATCCTCCCCGCCCCCCCCCCCCCCCCCCCCCCCGCCCCCGCCCCCCCCCCCCCCCGACTGACGCGGGCATCCCGCGTTGCCTGGGGCACTGCAGCACCCGCGCCGTCGGCGCAGCGCGCGGCGAACGAGTCCAACGAAACCTTTTCAGTCAGGATGTCGGCCGCTCGCTGGCGCGAGTGGGCCACGCCCGCCATCGACGCGGCGCTGATCTGCGCCGTCGGCCTGGGGCTGGGCGGGCTCGCGCGCCCCGACGTGGCCGTGGGAACGCTCGCGTTCCTGGCGGCATTGCTGGTGACCGGGGCCCTCGCGCCGCGGTCGCTGCGGCACCCGTCCACCGAGCTGAGCCGCGTTGGCGTGGCCTGGCTGCTCGCCGTGTGCCTGCTTTCGCTCTACTCCGTCGCGTTCGGCTCGCAGCAGCGGCTCGGCGCGAGCCTCGTGGCCCTCGCCGTGGCCGGCGTCGTGGTGGTGCTCGGCCGCGCCGGAACGCGCCTCGCCCAGCGCCTGGCCGGTCGGCGGGGGATGGGTGTCGAAAAGGTCGTGGTCGTCGGCGACTTCGAGCGGGCCAGCACCGTCGCCGCCTCGATCGAGCGCGCCGCCAAGGGTAGCGCCCAGGTTGTCTCGCTCGTCTGCCCGTCCGATGGCCAGGTCGTCCCCGCCAGCGTCGGCTCGGCCGCGGTGGTCCGCGGAGGCCTCGACGCCACGGTGCTCACGGCCCTCTACACGCGGGCCGGGCGAGTCGTGGTGGCAGACGGCTCCGCCGCCACCGGCGCCGGCTTCTCCGAACTCGTCTGGCAGCTGGGCCAGAGCGCCGCAGGCATTCGCGTTGACCTGGCGACGGGGCTGGACGACGTGGAGGCGGGGCGCCTGCGCCTCGTGCCGCAGCCGGGTTCGGCCCTCGTCTCGGTCGCCTTGCCCGCCGCCGCGAGCCCGTGGCGGGGCGCTGCGAAGCGCGCGCTGGATCTCGCGCTCGCGGTGCCCGCGCTCCTGGTGCTCTCGCCCTTGCTGCTCCTGATCGGCGCGCTGATCCGGATCGACAGCGCCGGCCCGGCGTTCTTCGCGCAGCAACGGGTGGGGCGCGACGGAACGCTCTTCACGATGTACAAGTTCCGCACCATGCGCCCCGATGCCGAGGCGCGCCGCGCCGAGCTCGACGCGCACAACGAGGCGGCCGGGCCCCTCTTCAAGCTCGCGAGCGACCCGCGCATCACCCGCGCCGGGCGCCTGCTGCGCTCCACCTCTCTCGACGAGCTGCCGCAGCTGTTCAACGTGGTGCGGGGCAACATGTCGCTCGTGGGTCCCCGCCCCGCCCTGCCGGACGAGGTCAGGAGCTACGACGAGCAGGCGGGCAAGCGCCTGCGCGTGAAGCCGGGCCTGACGGGCCCGTGGCAGGTCGGTGGGCGCTCCGAGCTCGGTTGGGACGAGGGCCTGCGGCTCGACCTCGGCTACGTGAACAACTGGTCCATTCCGGGCGACGTCGCGCTCCTGGCCAAGACCGTCAACGCCGTGATCACGCGCCGCGGTGCGTACTGATGGGGGCACTGTTGCCGGCCGCCGGGGGGCGTCCCCGGCGAGGAACCATCGGCTACGCCGCTGGAGCCTTCGACCTCTTCCACGTTGGTCATCTGAACGTCCTGCGTCGCAGCGCCCAGCGGTGCGATCACCTCGTTGCCGGGGTCGTCTCTGACGAGGTCCTGCGCCTCACCAAGGGCATCACGCCGGTGATCTCCGAGGACGAGCGCGCCGCCATCGTCGGCGCCCTGGCCTGCGTAGACGCCGTGTACATCGAGCGCGATCCGGACCGCCTTGTCACGTGGGACGACGTTCGCTTCGACGTGTTCTTCAAGGGGGACGACTGGCTCGGGACACCCCGCGCGGCCGCGCTGCAGCAGCAGCTGGCCAGCCGCGGTGCCCGGATCGAGTACCTCCCCTACACCGCCGAGACGTCCTCGACGCGGCTGCGCGCCGCCCTCGCGGACCTCGAGACGATGGCCCGCGCCGCGCGCGGATGACTCCGAGTGGGCTCGCGCCCCTCGACGGGCTTTCCGGCCCGCAGCCCGCCTGGAAGGAAGCAAGAACCATGAGTACCCCGGCCCCCGAGCACCGCACAGAGCCGCCGTTGCGCGCCGTGCGGAGGCACCTGCCGAGCGCGGTCATCGCGTTCGCCGCGCTCTGGATCCTCGTGTCCCTGGCCGCGTTTGCGCTGCCCGTGAAGTACTCGGCCACCGCCACGGTGCAGGTCTATCCGGTGGCGGGTGGCCAAGCGGCCAACGCCACGAACGTCAGCCCCGTGAACGTGTCGACGGAGGCCCGCGCCGCGTCGTCCGACACCGTCCTGCAGGCGGCCGCCGGCTGGCTCGGCGGCATCGACGTCGCCGTGCTGCGCAGCTCCATCGAGGTGGATGCCCCAGACGGCAGCCAGAACCTCGTGGTGGTGGGAACGGCCGGTTCGGCGGCGGCGGCGGCGGATCGCGCCAACGCCGTGGCCCGCGCCTACCTCGCCGCGCGCGGAGAGATGGCGAACTCCGTGGTGCTGGCGGCCGACACCAAGCTCAAGGCACTCATCAACGGCTGGAAGGCCGATCCGAGTCTCAAGTCCCGCGTCGGCGAACTCGAGCTCTCCCGGGCCGCATTGGCCCAGGTGAACACGGTCCCCGGCGTTCTCGTTGACCCCGCAGCCGCCGCGGGCGCCACCGCCACCGGACGCGCTGTGTGGGGCGTCGCCGCCGGATTCGTCCTGGGCCTGCTCGGCGCCGCAGCGGTGGTCATGTGGCGCGAGAAGAGCTCGAGGCTCAGCTACGACGCCGCCAGGGTGGCGGCCCGCACGGGGCATCGGGTGCTGGATTGGGACGGCGACGCCGAGGGCGTCCGCCGGCTGCTGCTGGGCGTCGAGCCCGGCGCTGCGTGGAGCGTCACGGGCGATGCCGTCGCCTCCCGCCGCTTTGCCGAGGCGCTCGCGGAGGGCCTGCGCGAGCGCGGCGAGCTCGTGGAGCAGGTGCACGTGTCGGACGCGGGCGAGGTGGACGCCGGGGCAGCCGGGCGCCGCCTGCTGCGCGCCGCCGCCCGCGGCGGCCTCGTCGCGAGCGTCGACCCGGAGCTCGGCTTCTCGCGCTTTGTGCGCCTGAGCCAGCGAACCCAGCCCGTGCTGGTCGTGACCAAGCGCAGCCGGATCGACGTCGTGAGAGCCGCCGTCGGGGACCTCGACGGTGCCGGAAGCGTGGTCTTTGCCCGCCCGAGCGCCCTTCAGGTCACCGAGCGCGAGACGGAGTTTGCCTCGGCCGCCGAACGCGCCCTGGCCTTCGAGCGCGCGGCTCGCGCGGCGAGAGCCCTCCCCAGCAAGTCGAGTGCCCCCGTGGCCGAGCAGGTCTCGGTGGCGCCGGAGGCGCCCACGGCCACGGCGTCGACGCGATCGGCGCGTCCCGCCGGCAGCCACGGTACGCACGCAGCCGTCGTCACCGAGACTTCGCCAGTGGCAGCTCAGGCGCTTGCCGCCGACGCCGAGACGATCCGTAGCGAGGACCGGGAGCGGACGGAAGCGGCGGTGCAGGCAGCGCTTGCCGCGGTGGCCGAGGCAGCCGCGCGGTCGGCCGACCGGTCCTCGCTTCCCGAGCTCCCGGATCCCGCCGAGCCGACGGCCGAGACCGCCGGGGAGCCCGCCGAGTCGGTGCATGCTGAGCCCGAGGACACCGGTAGCGAGGTGGAGCAGGGTGAGGCGCTCGAGGGCTCGAGCCCCGAGGCGGGGGCCGACAAGCCCGATGAGGCGACCGAGGTGAGCGACGAGCCGCAGCCCGCGCCCAACGACCAGGCGAGCGCCGAGCGGGAGGCCGCCCCCGCCGTCGAGCGGGCGAAGGCCCAGCCCAAGCCGAGCGCCGCCCCCAAGCCGGGCCCCCGGGGGCCCCGCAAGGCACCCGTGGCGGCGCGCAAGGCTCCCGCTGCCAAGGCGGCGCAGCCGGCGCGCGGCGCGGACGCCGAACGCGAGCTCATGGTGGCGCTCTCGGTGAGCAGCCCGGCCGCCGCGGCGGCCGCCG
>JALAHE010000344.1 GCA_022712075.1 Galactobacter sp. | reverse complement strand
TGCTCCTCGTGGGCCGGCGTGGGGGGTGGGGGCCGCAAGGAGCGGCGCTGGGGGAGCGCCTCGTCGGTGCTGCTTGGACATCGCGTGATCGGGCGCGGCGGCGCGGCGCTGGGGCGGGCCCTCGGAGGGGCCTGAGCCCGAGCACGAGGTGTCCAAGGAGCACCGAGGAGGCGCGCGCCCAGCGCCGCTCCTTGAGGGCCCCTGCCGCCACGACGGCCCACGTGGAGAAGGTCGTGAGGCCGCCGCACCAGCCGGCGCCCAGCACCACGGCCCACGGGGCCCCGGCGGGTAGGGCGCCGTGCAGCCAGCCAAGCACCAACGAGCCCACCACGTTCACGATCAGCAGCGGCCAGGGCCAGCCGGCCAACCCGGCGAGGCGCCCGGAACCGGCGGTGTCCCCGGCCCGGCTGGCGCGCCGGGCCCGATAGGCCAACCACGCGTCGTCGAGCAGCACGCGGGCGAGGGCGCCCACGGCGCCCGCCGCACCCACGGCAAGGGCCAGGCCCAGCGCGCTCACGCCGCGCCCTGCTCGCGGGGGCGGGCCCGCCCGCCGAGCCAGAGGCCAAGCAACGCGGCACAGACGCCGAGCAGGGCCTGTGCCAGCGCCACCCAGGGTCGGAAGGGATCGGCGAACGCCACAGCGATCGCCGAGAAGGTCGTGAAGCCGCCAAGGACGCCCGGCCCGAGCCCGGCGCGCAGCCACGCGCTGCGGCTACCGGGGCCGCGCCCCCGAGACCACAGGCCCGTCAGGAGGCCAAGCGCCAGCGCCCCGGCCACGTTGATGGCGGCGGTCGCCACCTCGGCGCCGGCGGCCGGCAGGCCGGCCGTCAGGAGGTAGCGCGTGAGCGCACCAAGAAAGCCGCCCGCCGCCACGGCGCCGTAGCGCGCGGCGGAGGCGACGGTCCGCGTGGTGCCCGCCGTGGGGATCAGCCCCGCGAACCCGGCAGCGGGGTGGGGGTCTTCTCGGCGTCGCGCGTGCCGAGGACGTCAAGCACCCGCTCGTGCAGGAGCGAGTTGGTCACGAGCGCGTTGCCGCCCCACGGGCCCTCCTCGCCCTGCAGGGAGGTGAATCGCCCGCCGGCCTCGGTGACGATCGGGACCAGCGCGGCCATGTCGTACAGGTTCAGCTCGGGCTCGCAGGCGATGTCGATGGCGCCCTCGGCGGCCAGCGTGTAGGAGAAGAAGTCGCCGTAGCCGCGCGTGCGCCACACGGTGTCCTGGAGCTCGAGCATGCCCTCGCGCCAGCCGCGGTCCTTCCACCCCGTCAGGGAGGAGATGGACAGGGAGGCGTCCTCGAGGCGGGAGACCTGCGAGACCTGCAGGCGGCGGGCCTGCGCCAGGGAACGGCCGGTGTAGGAACCGCCGTCCTTCATGGCCCACCAACGCCGGCCCAGGGCGGGGGCGGAGACCGTGCCGACGACCACCTCGCCGTCCTCCACGAGGGCGATGAGCGTGGCCCACACGGGCACGCCGCGCACGAAGTTCTTGGTGCCGTCGATGGGGTCGATGATCCACATGCGATCGCCCGAGCCGCTCGTGCCGAACTCCTCGCCGAAGACGGCGTCGCGGGGGCGGGCGCGCTCGAGGTGACCGCGGATCGACTCCTCGGCGCGCTTATCGGCGTCCGTGACGGGGGTCAGGTCCGGCTTGGTCTCCACCGCGAGGTCGGCGGCGTGGAAGCGGGAGAGCGTGAGCTCGTCCACCGCCTCGGCCATGAGGTGGGCCAGGTGCAGGTCATCGCTGTGGCGCGTCATGACAACAACCCTACCGGCGGCGGCGCTCAGGCCCCGTGTTCTCCCAGTTCCTTGACGTCCTCGCTCGCCTCGATCCTGGAGGCCAGAAGCTTGCGCAACGAGGCGAGGCGATCGGCGCCGTGCGGGCCGGCCTTGCCCTCCTCGACCCAGGCGTCCAGGGCGCAGCCTGGCGCGTCGGCGGCGTGGGTGCAGCCGCGCGGGCAATCGGCGGTGGCGGGCACGAGATCCTCGAAGGCGTCGACGACGCCCTGCTCGTCCACGTGGGCGAGGCCGAAGGAGCGCACGCCGGGGGTGTCGACGACCCAGGTCCCGGTGGGGGAGTCCGGCACCTTGAGCGCGATGGCCGAGGAGGAGGTGTGGCGGCCGCGGCCGGTCACCTTGTTCACCCCGCCCGTGGCGCGCCCGGCGCCCGTGAGCGCGTTGACGAGCGTCGACTTGCCCACGCCCGAGTGGCCGAGCAGCGCGGAGACGTGGCCGTCGAGCAGCCCGTGCAGCGTGGCGAGGGCCTCCTCGTCCACGGGCAGCGAGCCGTTCTCGTCCACCTCGCCCGTGCCGGCGCGCGAGACCACGACATCCAGGCCCAGCGGGACGTAGGTCTCCAGGAGGTCGGTCGGCTCGCGCAGATCGGCCTTGGTGATGACCAGGACGGGCGTGATGCCGGCGTCGTGGGCCGCCACGAGCGTGCGGTCGATGAAGCCGGGGCGCGGCTCCGGGGCTGCGGCCGCGACAACGACCACCACCTGGTCGGCGTTGGCCACGACGGCGCGCTCCACGGGATCGGTGTCGTCCGCGCTGCGCCGCAGGAGCGTTGAGCGCTCCTCGATGCGCACGAGCCGCGCGAGGGCGTCCTGCCCGCCGGAGATGTCTCCCACGAGGGCCACGCGGTCGCCGGGGACCACCGCCTGGCGGCGCAACTCGCGGGCGCGCATCGCCAGGACGGTGCGCTCGGTCTTGGTTCCCTCGTCCACCACGGTGGTGTAGCGGCCGCGGTCCACGCCGATCACGCGGCCGATGGTGGCGTCCTCGTGCTTGGGTCGATCCTTGGTGCGCGGGCGCGAGCCCTTCTTGTTGGGGCGGATGCGCACATCGGATTCGTCCCACTGACGCCCGCTCATGCGTTCGCCCCGGTGGAGACGGGGGATCCACTGCCCGACGGCGTGTGCCCGCCTGGGGCGGGCGGCGTCGCCGTGGCGAGCATCGCCTCCCACATCCGCGTGAACTCGGGGAGGGTCTTGGCCGTGGTCTCCACGTTCTCGACCTCGATGCCTGGCACGGCGAGGCCGACGATGGCCCCGGCGGTGGCCATCCGGTGATCCTCGTAGCTCTCCCACACCGCGCCGTGGGCGGCTCCGGGCACGGGGCGGATCTCCACGCCGTCGGCCAGCTCGCTCGCGGGCACGCCGATGCGCGTGAACTCGGCGACGAGCGCGGCGAGGCGGTCGGTCTCGTGCCCGCGCAGGTGGGCGATGCCCGTGAGGCGGCTGGGGCCCTCGGAGACGGCGCAGAGCGCCGCGAGCGTGGGGGCCAGTTCGCCCGTGTCGGCGGCGTCGATGCCGCGGGGGGAGCCGTCTGCCGTGACGGCCAGGACGCTGTCGGCCCCCAGCTCGACGGTGGCGCCCATCGCTGGGAGCAGCTCGCGCCACAGGGCGCCGATCTGCGTGGTCTGGGCGGGCCAGCGCGGCACGCGGACCGTGCCGCCGCACACGAGGGCGGCGGCGAGGAAGGGCCCGGCGTTGGAGAGATCGGGTTCAACGATCACGTCGCCGGGGGCGGGGACGGCGGCGCCCACGCTCCAGGAGCGGCCGTCTGCGCCCGTCGAGGCGGGCACCCCGGCAGCGCGCAGCACCTCGAGGGTCATCTCGATGTGCTGGGGGCTCGGCAGGGTGGAACCCGTGTGGCGCACCGTGAGGCCGAGCGGCAGCCGCGCGGCGGAGAGCAAGAGCGCCGAGACGAATTGGCTGCTGCCCGAGGCATCGATGGAGATCTCGCCGCCCGTCACCGAGTCATTGCCGGTGACGGTGAAGGGCAGGAAGCCGTCCTCTCCGCCCTCGATCGTGGCGCCGAGCTGGCGCAGGGCATCGATGACGGGGCCCATGGGGCGACGCCGCGCGGCGGGGTCTCCGTCGAAACGCACCGGGGTGCGCAGCAGGGCGGCGACCGCCGGGACGAAGCGCATCACCGTGCCGGCCAGGCCGCAGTCGATCTGCAGCGGCTCAGCGGCCGCCGCGGCGCCCGGGTCCAAGGGGGTGACGCGCCACAGGGGCGCGCCGGAGGCCGTGGTTCCCTCCGTCTCGACGCCAGCGCCGAGGGTGCGCAGCGCCGCCGCCATGAGGCGGGTGTCGCGCGAGTCGAGCGGGGCCGTCAGGCTCGTCGGGGCATCGGCCAGCGCCGCAAGCAACAGGTGGCGATTGGTGAGGGACTTCGAACCTGGCAGCTCGACGGTGGCGTCGAGGCGGCCGGGGGAGAGGGGGGCGCTCCAGTGCTGCGTCATGAGGTGCAGGCCAGCGCCTTCTTCGCCTTGCGGGTTTCCTTTGCAATGAACTTCTGCCCGCGGGCGCCGGCGTCCTTGGCGCGCCACACGAGCGAGGGCTTGCCGTTGGTGTCGACGGCGGCGAGCAGGGCGCCGCCGGTCAGTCCGGCCTGCGTCGCGATCGCGCTGAAGCGGTCGGCGCGGGAGGCCTCGGGGGAGGGGCGCTCGCTCGCGAGGGTCAGGGCCTGTGAGGCAACGATGAGCACCGCAGAGGTGCGCGGCAGGCGGCCGGCGGCCAGGAGCGCTCCGGCGCCGATCTGCACGCCGCCGATCGCGCGAGCCAGGACCGCCGGGCGATC